>CALDNF010000082.1 GCA_937917475.1 uncultured Faecalibacterium sp. | reverse complement strand
TCCTGCGCATGGCGCTGAGCATCCCTGCCACCATCAACCTGGAGTCCACCCTGTCCTATCTGGGCATCGGTCTGGGCATCGAGACCCCGTCTCTGGGCCTGATCCTGAGCAAGGTGCGCGGCTTCTTCCTCGATTACCCCTACCTGCTGATCTTCCCCGCATCCATCGTGTCCATCATCTCCATTTCCTTCTATATCATGGGCAATGCGTTCTCGGATGCGGCTGATCCTCGCAACCACGTTTGATTTAGATGGGAGAGATAGAAAACAATGGATAGACAACCGATCATCTCTGCCAAAGACGTGGAGATCACCTTTAGCCTGCGGGGCAAGAAGCTGAACGCCATCCGCAAGTGCTCCCTCGACCTGTACGAGGGCGAGACGCTGGCCATCGTCGGCGAGTCCGGCTCCGGCAAGAGCGTCTTTACCAAGACCTTTGTGGGTATGCTGGATGTCAACGGCAAGATCACCGGCGGCTCCATCATGTATGAAGGCCGGGATATGACCAAGTTCACCGAGAAGGACTGGCTTGGCGTCCGGGGCAAGAAAATCGCAATGGTCATGCAGGACCCCATGACCAGCCTGAACCCGCTGAAGAAAATCGGCAAGCAGATTCAGGAAAGCATCGAGCATCATCAGGGCCTGAAGGGCGAGGCTGCCAAGAAGGCTGCCATCGAGATGCTGGCCAAGGTCGGCATCCCTGAGCCGGAGCGTCGGTACGACCAGTACCCCCATGAGTTCTCCGGCGGTATGCGCCAGCGTGTCGTTATCGCTATCGCTGCTGCCTGTCGGCCTCAGATCCTGATCTGCGACGAGCCCACCACCGCACTGGATGTTACCATTCAGGCGCAGATCCTTCAGCTGATCCGTGATCTCCAGAAGGAGCTGGGCATGTCCGTCATCTACATCACCCATGATTTGGGCGTTGTGGCAAACGTGGCAGACCGTGTGGCCGTTATGTACGCCGGTCAGATCGTTGAGTACGGCACTGTAGAGGAAATCTTCTACGATGCATGGCACCCCTACACCTGGGCTCTGCTGCAGGCTCTGCCTCAGCTGGGCGTCAAGGGTGAGGCTCTGCCCACCATCGACGGCACCCCGCCGAACCTCTTCAATGAGATCAAGGGCGATGCATTTGCACCCCGCAACAAGCACGCACTGGCCATCGACTTCGTGGCAGAACCTCCGTTCTTCCAGGTGTCCGAGACCCATGCGGCCAAGACCTGGTATCTGGACCCCCGGGCTCCCAAGATTGAGCGGCCCCACTCCATCCAGAACCTTCGTGAAAAAATGGGAAAGATGGGAGGTTCCAACTTAAATGGCTGAACGTGAAAAGCTGATTGAGCTGAAAGACCTTCAGATCACCTTTGGCTCTGGCAAAAAGAAATTCGTCGCAGTGGACCATGTCAATTTTGACATCTATAAGGGCGAGACCTTCTCGCTGGTCGGTGAGTCCGGCTCCGGCAAGACCACCATTGGCCGTGCCATCTGCCGCATCAACCCCACCTCCGGCGGCGACATCTTCTTCAAGGGCCAGAAGATCAACGGAAAGATCTCCAAGGATCTGGATAAGGAAGTCATCCGCAAGTGCCAGATGATCTTCCAGGACCCCATGGCATCTCTGAACGAGCGTGCCAAGGTCGAGTATATCGTGGCCGAGGGTCTGCTGAACCATCACCTCTACAAGGATCAGAATGACCTGCACGAAAAGGTCATGAACGCCCTGCACGAGGTTGGTCTGCTGCCCGAGTTCGCATCCCGCTTCCCCCACGAGTTCTCCGGCGGCCAGCGGCAGCGTATCGGCATTGCCCGTGCCCTCATCATGGAGCCTGAGTTCATCGTGGCCGATGAGCCCATCTCCGCACTGGACGTCTCCATCCGTGCACAGGTGCTGAACCTGCTGAACAACATGAAGAAGTCTCGTGGCCTGACTTACCTGTTCATTGCACATGATCTGTCGGTGGTCCGGTTCATCTCGGACCGCATCGCCGTCATCAGCAAGGGACGTATCGTGGAGCTGGCAGAGGCTGAAGAGCTGTTCCTTCATCCGCTGCACCCCTACACCAAGGCTCTGCTGAGTGCTGTTCCCATCCCTGACCCGGGCCTTGAGAAGAACAAGAAGCTTCTCGTCTATGACCCCTCCATCCACGATTACAGTGTGGATAAGCCGGTCTGGGAAGAGATCGCAAATGGTCACTTCGTCTATGGCAACCAGAAAGAGCTCGAGGGCTACCGCAAGGAGTACCAGAGCCAGCTGTAAGCTGACAGCTTGACCTGTATTTTAACACAAGAACCCCGCTGCTGTGGAAGAGATTCCATGGCGGCGGGGTTTTGTGCTCTCTGGGTTTATTGTGGTATTGTTTATGGTATTGATGGTCAGGATGGCTCTGACCGACGCTGAGACGGAGGGCTTTTCAGGTACAAGTCATCTCAGCAGGAGACCAATCACGAGATTGGCCGCACCGCAGCAGAGCATCGTTAAAATTGGGTTCGTTTTGAACTTGCGCAGAGCAACAAAGGCAGCGGCAAAGATGAGGACGCCGATCCAGTTGACCGAAGAAAGCACAAAAGAATTGCCGGGGAAAGCAACCTGCTTCAGGATCGACAGACCTGCGCCAGCAATGAGGGCAACCACCGCCGGACGAAGACTGGACAGAATGCTTTGGAGGACGGAGACGCTTTTGTACCGGTAGTAAATATAGGCCAGCAGGGAAACGATGAAAAGGGAGGGAGTGATGCAGCCCAGCGTTGCAATGAGAGCACCCAGAGGGCCTGCGATCCGGATACCAACAAAAGTGGCTGAATTCACAGCGATGGGGCCGGGAGTCATTTCGGCAAGGGTGACCAGATCGGTGAACTCACCCATGGTCAGCCATGCATGACCGGACACCACCTGCTCCTGAATCAGCGGGATAGCAGCGTATCCGCCGCCAACGCTGAACATACCAACCTGAAGAAAACTGAGAAAGAGCTGCAAATAGATCATACAGAGTCCCCCTTCGTCTGGCTGTGATGCAGAACTTCCATTAAGATGCCGATCAACGCACAGATCAGAATGATGAGGATGACGTTGACTTTGAACACCACATTCGCAAGGAAGGCCAGCAGCATAATGAGAAGATAAATGGGACGGTGCTGCTTGATGACATTACCGCCCAGACTACAGACTACATCCAGAATGACAGCGGCAACACCGGCCTGCATCCCTTTCAGGGCAAGCGCAACGTAGGGATTTGCGGCAAATGCGGCGTAGAAGAAAGAGATAACGGAAAGGATCAGCATGGGCGGAAGGATGGTGCCAATGACCGAGACGATCATCCCCAGAAGGCCGCCGACACGCCAGCCGACTAAAATTGCAGCATTGACGGCGATGGCACCCGGGCTTGACTGCGCCAGAGCTGCAAAGTCAAGCATTTCATCTTCCTCCAGCCAGTGCAGTTCATCCACGAACTTCTGCTTCATGAAGGTCACGATGACAAAGCCGCCGCCGAAGGTAAAGGTGCTGATATACAGGGTGCTGAGAAACAGTTTCCAAAGTGTATTAAGAGATGCTCGTTGGTTCATGCGTCCTCCAGTTCTCCTTTCAAACAGAACTTCAAAGTCTATGCAGTATACTGCGGTCTGTTTTTCACTATAACATAGTAGGATTTCGTTGTCAAACGGCATGGCGCAGAAGCACCACAGATCTTTTTCTCCACAAAAACAAAGCCTCCGGTACCGCAAGGGTATCGGGGGCTTTGCTCTGTTTGTAAGAAAATCAGCTGAGCCGTCCGCTCTCGACCGAGAAGCTCAGGTCGGCAACGGCCATAGTAGACTTACGGTGAGAGACCAGCAGAACGGTCTTGTCTTTGCACTCCGACTGCACGGCTTTGAGGATAACGCCCTCATTCAGACTGTCCAGATTGGAAGTGGGCTCGTCCAGCAGCAGGAAGGGGGCATCGTGGAGGAAGGCCCGGGCCACACCAATGCGCTGTCGCTCGCCGCCGGAGAGGGCCCCGCCCAGTTCACCCACGGGGGTGTCGTATCCTTTGGGCAGGCTGCGGATAAAGCCATCCAATGCGGCCTTTTTGCAGGCAGCTTCCACCTCTTCGTGGGTGGCATCTCGTTTGGCGATCCGGATGTTGTTTTCAATGGTGTCGTCAAAGAGTTCCGTCTCCTGCGTCACAAGGCTTTCCTGCTGCCGGAGAGCGGCGGTGTTGACCCGCCGGATATCCTCCGAACCAAACCGGATGGAGCCGCTGCCTGCATCCCAGAACCGCATCAGCAGCCGCAGGAAAGTGGATTTGCCGCTGCCGGAGCGGCCGGTGATGCCTACGATCTTTTTCTCCGGGATGGCAAGGCTCAGGTCCCGCAGGACTTCTTCGCCGCCATAAGAAAAGGTGACATGCTGCGCTTCTGCGCCGGTAAAAACGGTGTTCTTGCCATCGGTCACATCGGCGGTCACCGGTACTTCATCCAGAAGGTCCAGCACACGGTCTGCGCTGGCAAAGACCTGAGTCAGGCTTGCACCTAGGTTGGCCAGTGCTACCACCGGGCCAAAGGAGCTGAGAGCTGACAGGGTGCAGATAAGCACACCCTCGGCACCCAGCTGACCCTTGCGGTAAAGGTCCAGACTGACGCCCAGCACCCCCAGAGCTGTGAAGAGGATCAGGGTATTGGTCAGGCCAACAGTCACACCCTCCCGGTACTTCAGGGCCTTCTGCTTTGCACCCAGCGTTTCGCTGTGGGCGGTGATGCCCGCAGCCCGGTCTGCCGTGTTCTGGTATTGCAGGGTGTCTTTCAGGCCACGCAGACTTTCCAGCACATAGCTGTTGGTATCAGCAAGGGCCTGACGGTATTCCCGGGCTGCTTTATCTCCCCGTCTGGCAGACCAGATGGGGAGAGCCACGCCTACCAGCAGATAGCCCGCCAGCAGCACCAGAGCCGGCAGAATGTGATAACTTGCAGTAAAACAAGTCATGCCGATAACGCAGAGGACAGCAATGCAGAGGGGGGAGATGGTATGAGCGTAAAAGACTTCCAACGCCTCAATGTCGGCGGTGATGAGGGAAATCAGGTCGCCCCGGTCCCGGCCCTCCAGCTTGGCGGGGGTCAGGCGGCGGAGAGCTCCGAACACCTTGTCCCGGATGAGGGCCAGCAGCTTGAAGGCGATATAGTGGTTGGAAGCCTGCTCGGCATACCGCAGCACACCCCGGAGCAGGGCAAAGAGGAGAATGCAGGCAAAAGCAGTGCCCACCTTGGCGAGGGGACTGGGCAGGCCGGCCGCAGTCAGGATGCCGAAGCCGCCGAAGATCGTAATGAAGGTGGCACAGAAGTGGCCTGCCACCCCCATAACGATGGCTGCCAGCATGATGGGCAGCATGGGCTGGACCAGAACGATCAGCCGCCGGACGATCTCCAGCGGGCTGCGGTGCTTTGTGGTTTTCATGCGTCCACCTCCCCAAGGGTCTCAAGTTGTTTTTGTGCCTGATACAACCGGCTGTATACGCCGTTCCGGGCCAGAAGCTGGCTGTGGGTGCCTTGCTCAGCGATGCGGCCCTTGTCCATGACATAGATGCAGTCGCTGTCCACCACATTGGCAAGGCGGTGGGAGATCAGGATAACGGTCTTTTTACCCGTCAGATTCCGGATGGCCTGCATGATGTCGTTTTCGCTCTCAGCGTCCACATTTGAAGTGGCTTCGTCAAAGAGGTAGATGGGGGAGTCATGGAGCAGGGCCCGGGCCAGGGCAAGACGCTGCCGCTGTCCGCCGGACAGGTTGGAACCACCCTCATGGAGCGGGGTGTCCAGCCCCTGCTGGCTGCGGCAGAAATCGGCAAGGTTGACTTCTTCCAGTACTTTCCAGAGCTGGGCATGGGTGGCGTCAGGAGCTGCCATCCGGAGATTCTGACCCACGGTGCCCTTGAAAATGGTGGCGTTGTGGGGAACCAGCGTCAGAGCCTGAAGTCGGTCGGCCTGCCGCAGGGCAGTTACCGGTACGCCGCCCAGCGTCACGCTGCCGGTATAGCCGGTGCGTGCGCCGGAGAGCAGGGCTGCAATGGTGCTCTTGCCGCAGCCGCTCTCGCCCACCAGCGAGACAAAGCTGCCCTGTGGGATGGTGAGCGAAACATCGTTCAGGATGGTACGGTCCTTCTCATAGCCGAAGGTGATATGGTCCAGCCTGAGGGTGGTGTCGCCGGGCAGCACCTCGGTGCCGTCAGGGAGTTCCTCCGCAGCCAGCAGCTTGAAGATCTTTTCCGCCGAGGCTGCACCGTTCATGGCGATGTGGAAGTAGCTGCCCAGCAGGCGGAGCGGCAGGAAGAAATCTGCTGCCAGAAGAACGATGGTCAGGGTGGAAGTCAGGCTCAGCTGCCCGGCGGCAAAGGCCGACACGGCACTGATGATGCCCAGACCGGCACCACCGTAGGCCATCAGGTCCATCAGCGTCACCGAGTTCAGCTGCATGGTCAACACCTTCATGGTGATCTTCCGGAACCGCTCAGCCTGTGCGTTCATCTCCTCGTGTTTCCAGCCATCAGCCTGATAAATCTTGAGGGTGGTCAGGCCCTGAATGTTTTCCAGAAAGCTGTCGCCCAGAGTGGTGTACTCGCCCCAATATTTTGCCAGCAGTTTCTTGGCGAATTTCTGCACGGCTACAATGGACATGGGGATAAGGGGCACACAGCAGAGCAGGATGATGGCCGACCGTGCGTGGACCCCTGCCAGCAGGCAGAACAGGGTCACAGGGGCCAGCAGGCTGTAGAACAGCTGAGGCAGGTATTTTGCAAAGTAGGTGTCGATCTGCTCCACGCCTTCGCTGGCCAGCATGACCACTTCACTGGTAGCAATGGTTTCGCTGTAGCCGGGGCCAAGGCGGGTGAGCTTTGCGTAGATGTTGGAGCGGAGAGTCCGCTTGACATCCTTGGAAGCACGGTCGCTCATGGACGAGGCGCAGAGGGTCAGGGCATATCGCACCGGAACGGTAGCGGCGCAGACCGCAAGGCCCTGCCACAGGCTTCCGGAGGTCAGGGAGCCGTCAAAGACGCCGCCCACCATCCGGGCCAAAGCTGCCACAAAGACTACGTTGCAGAGCATCCCAAGCCATTGGAACAGGACGTTGAGCCCCACAAAACGGAGCGCACCACGGTCAAAGGAAAGCAGTTTTTTGTTGATCACTGAGCTTTCTCCATTTCTGTTGTTTCCTCCGGTTCAAAGCTGCCAAAGAGTTGGTCGTATCGGCCCGAAAATGCCCGTTCCGGCAGTGCGGAGGTCAGGGCAAGGGCAGCGGCCATTTTTTCCTCTTCGGTCAGCTCAATGCAGACGGGCGGAAAGTGGGCAAGCACTTCTTTCAGTTGAGCATTGACGGCTTTTGCCACAAAAATGCCCCGGTCGGTCAGGTAGATCTTGCCATAGTGTTCTTTCACGATCATGCCCCGCTCCATCAGCAGGTTCATGATCCGCACCACCGAGGGCTTGGTGACACCCAGCTTTTCGGCGATGCTGCGGGAGCTGATGTCCAGATGGGTCTGCGAGACCTCGTAGATGGCCAGCAGATAGCGCAGGTGCGCTGCTGTCAGTTCCATCGCTGTCACTCTCTTTCTGTTTGATGTTATCGAATGCTAACTTTTTTCATTCTAAAAAAAGGTGCAGGCCGATTTTTGAGTTCGACCTGCACCCTCAGCATTTTTACTGCTCAGTGGCAGCCGCTGCAGCCGCCGCAATTTCCATTGCAGCCTCCGCTGCTGCCGCAGCCACCGCATCCCCCGCCGTGCTTGTGGGAGTGCCATGTGATCCAGCCTACACCGCCGAACACGATCGCACCCACAATAATGGTGGGCAGATTAAAATTGGCAGCCAGAAATTCCATCATACAAAAGCACTCCTTTCAAAGGCGAAGGACAGATAATTACTGATTGGCAGTGATCTTCTTGGCGTCGATCTTGACTTCATTGATGCCGGTATACTTGTTGGGACGGACCAGCAGGTAGATGAAGCCGATCAGAACAGCAGCAGCCACGACAGTGAAGAAGTTGAAGCCGACCTCACCGGTGATAAGGCCGCCCAGCTGATACACGACCAGAGCAGAGCAGTAAGCCAGAGCACACATATAGCCGATGGCGATGGCGGTCCACTTGCCGTTGTTCATCTCACGCTTGATGGCACCCATAGCAGCGAAGCAGGGAGCGCACAGCAGGTTGAAGATCATGAAGGCGTAAG
>CALDNF010000081.1 GCA_937917475.1 uncultured Faecalibacterium sp. | reverse complement strand
AGTGGAACACATACATGCTCTGCATACCGGTCACGCCGTCGGAGCCGATCTCTTCTTTATCGGTCAGGACGCAGACGGTGGTGAAAGCCGGGTTCTTGGTCTCGATCTCAGCCACCAGTGCAGGGTACGCATCCACACGGTCGTCGTGGCCGTAGCCGCCCACCATGGAGCGGTCAAAGCCCACGTCACGGGCCTTGTGTGCGGGGACGATCTCGATCTCAGCACGAGTGAAGTCTTTTTCGGTGATACCGTACTTCTCGTTGAGGAGGATCATGGTATTCAGCTTGACAGCTTCCTTGATGTTCTCGTCCTCAACTGCATCCGAACCGATCAGGATGTTCAGCTCTTCGGCCTTCAGGCCCTCGCTGAGCTTCCGCTCGTTCTGCTCAGCACCCAGATGGGGCAGCAGGTCGGTGATGCAGAAGACGGGGTCACTCTCGTCCTCACCGATGCAGACGGACACAGTGGTGCCGTCGGCACGAGAGAACACGCCGTGGATTGCCAGCGGCATGGTGCCCCACTGATACTTGCGGATGCCGCCATAGTAGTGGGTCTTAAAGTAGCTCAGGTGGTTCGACTCGTACAGCGGCGTGGGACGCAGGTCCAGCCGGGGGCTGTCGGTATGAGCAATGACCAGATGGAAGCCCTCTTCAAAGCTCTTGGTGCCGATGGTCGCCGCCACGATGGCTTTGTTCAGCTGAACAAAGTAGACCTTGTCGCCGGGGTTGTAAGTCTTTGCGGGGTCAAACAGCTGATAGCCTGCATCCTTGAGCATCTTCTCGCTTTCGGCTGCCACCTCACGCTCGGTCTTGCCGGCGTCGAGGAACTTCTTGTAGCCCTCAGCAAAGTCATGGGCTGCCTGCTTGACAGCGGCATCCTTGTCGGCTGCATAAGCGGGCTTGTAAAGCAGCTGATCGGCCAGCTGCTGCGTCGGAGTTTTTTCTGCCATAGAATTCTCCTGCCTTTCTGTTTTGTTTCAATGGATTCTTTTATGGTAAACCCTCGGCAGGACATCAAGGCCCCGCCGGGAGTTTATTCAATTCTGTGCCGCCGCTTCCCCACCGTACAGCCGGGTGTAGGCAGAATAGCAGGCAGTGATTTTTTCAACGTAGTGATGCATCTGATTGTAGGGGAAACCTTTCAGGGTCACGCCGTCCGCCGAGTGCTCCTCCATCCGGAGCAGCGCATCTACCGTCCCCCACCCGCTGTGATAGGCTGCTGCGGCCGTAGCCACATCACCGTTATACCGCACCATGCACAGGTGCAGATAATAGCAGCCGAATCGGATGCTCACCGCCGGGTCATAGAGGTCGTCGAAAGTCAGCCCCTCATCCGGGGCGATCTTCTCCCGCAGCCAGAGGAAGGTTTCTTCCGTCATCTGCATCAGGCCCCGGGCCCCGACGCTGGACGTAGCCCCGGCCTCAAAGCCGCTTTCGGTCCGGATAAAGGCATCCACCAGAAGCGGGTCCAAATCATACTCATTGGCCCAAAGCTCCACCTCAGCCGTGTAGCTGCGGGGATAGAGAACCTGCTCGACCCGAAGCCGCACGGGCGGAAGAGCCAGGACCGCCAGCAGGATCAGAAACACTGCCACCAGCGATCGCAAGAGCTTTTTCAACTGTATGTCACACCCCGTCTTTCCGGGCCTCCGCCAGCAGCGCATCGCAGAGCGATACTGCTCGGGCGGTCAGGGTCTCAAGGTCTGCGTCGTTGCGCAGGATATAGTCTGCCCGGGCAGTCAAAACCGCTTCCGGGGTCTGGGCGTTGAGCCGGCGGGCTGCCATTTCGGGCGAAATGCCGTCCCGAGCTGCAATACGGGCAATGCTGGTCTCAAAAGGAGCAGTCACCACAGCAAGGCGGTCGCACTCGGCCTGAGCCGCCGTCCCAACGATCACGGCACCGTCCAGAACAAAAAGCGGGCTTCCCGCCTTTTCTGCCGCCTGCTTTGCGGCACGGATGCGGGCAACGATCTCCGGATGCGTGATGGCATCCAACGCCGCCTTTCCCTCCGGAGATGCAAACGCCCGGTCTGCCAGCAGACGGCGGTTCAGCGTGCCATCCGGGTTCAGGATATCCGCCCCGAACTGCCGGGCAAGCTGCGGAAGCAGCGGAGAGTCAGGAAGCAAAATCTCCCGGGAGATTTGGTCCGCATCCGCCAGCGGCACACCTTTTTTTGCGAACACAGCCGTCACGGTAGACTTGCCGCAGCCACTCCGTCCGGTAATTCCAAGCGTGATCATAGCTGGATCACCCGGAACGCTGCCGCACGGATGAGTCGGTTATAGACCGCCATGGACAGGCCATCTTTCTGAGGGCAGCGGGCATAGACTACGCCATCCCCCTGCTCATCCAATGCACGGAGACAGCGGAAAATGTGCTTTGCCTGATCGGCACCATCGCCTTCCCGGCCATACTCCACACAAGGCACACCCAGCTTTTCGGTCTCACCGGTAAAGCAGAGGCAGCTGGGATTCTGATCGGCGTGGGCATCCACATATGCCTTGAACTGTTCAAAGCTGCCTTCCAGCAGGGTCACATCCGCCTTGGGAGCGTAGTGCTTGTATTTCATGCCGGGGCTGCGGACCACAGCACCTTCCGGCAGCTTTTCCAGAATGGCCTTGGAAACTTCCACTTCCTCGCCCAGAGCCCGCTCCAAATCTTCCAATGTAATATGTCCGGGGCGGAAAAGGGTGGGCTTCTCGCCCACCACCGACACCACCGTAGACTCCACGCCCACAGCGCAGTCACCGCCGTCCAGAATCAGCGGCAGACGGCCATCCATATCGGTGAGAACATCCTGTGCATTGGTGGGGCTGGGTTTGCCGGACAGGTTGGCGGAAGGAGCCGCAAAGGCACAGCCGCTCTCCTGAATGACCGCCCGGGCCACCGGGTGACTAGGCATCCGGATTCCCACGGTATCCAGTCCGGCACAGCACTCGGCTGCCACCTCGGGGCCCCGGGGCATGATGATAGTCAGGGGGCCGGGACAGAAAGCGGCCATCAGCAACTGAGCACGCTCCGGCACTTCGCTGACAAGGCCGGGCAGCATCTCCGGGCCGGTGACATGGACGATAAGAGGGTTATCCTGCGGGCGGCCCTTGGCTTTGAAGATCTTTGCCACGGCTTCTCCATTGCGTGCATCGGCAGCGATTCCATAGACCGTCTCCGTAGGTAGGGCAACGATCTCTCCCTGCCGCAAAAGTTCGGCAGCACGGGCGATTCCCGCCTCATCTGCCGGTCGGACCTCAGTTTTTATTTCCATACGTTTTATCGCTCTTTTCTTATGTAAAGCAGAACCACTTTACATTCATTTTATTCGCTTTCACGTTTATTTTTTAATTGTTGTTTTGGCTCAAATTCCGTAGTTTTTCCGCCTGTTCATGGGTTGCAAGAGCATCAATGATCTCGTCCAGATTGCCATCCATGATCTTATCCAGATTGTGGACGGTCAGGCCAATGCGGTGATCCGTGCAGCGGTCCTGCGGGAAATTGTAGGTGCGGATCTTTTCGCTCCGGTCACCAGTGCCCACCTGCCCCTGACGGTTCGCATTGATGGCATCCTGCTGCTCTTTCTGTTTCTGCGCCAGCAGCCGGCTGCGGAGAATTTCGAGGGCCTTATCCTTGTTCTGGAACTGGCTCCGTTCGTTCTGACATTCTACTACCATACCAGTAGGAAGATGTGTCACACGGATGGCACTGGAGGTTTTGTTGATATGCTGTCCGCCTGCGCCTGAGGAACGGAAGGTATCGATGCGCAGGTCCTTCATATCCAGTGCAAAGTCCACCTCTTCTGCCTGTGGCATAACTGCCACAGTGGCGGTAGAGGTGTGGATACGGCCTTGCGTCTCCGTTTCCGGCACCCGCTGCACCCGGTGGACACCGCTCTCAAACTTGAGTCGGTTGTATGCTCCCCTGCCGTTCACTGCAAAAATAGCTTCTTTTACGCCGCCAAGCTCCGTCTCATTGAGGTTGAGCACTTCCAGCTCCCATCCCCTGCTTTGGGCATACATGGTGTACATTCGCATCAGGCTGTGGGCAAACAGGGCAGCTTCCTCTCCACCTGCACCGCCCCGAATCTCCACAATGACGTTTTTGCCATCGTTGACATCCTTGGGCAGCAGCAGAACTTTGAGATTTTTTTCCAGTTCTTCCACATCATGACTTTTTTCGCTGATCTCCTGCTGTACCATGGCCTTGAAATCCGTATCGAGGGATTCTCCCTCCAAAAGAGCTTTTGCCTGCGCAAGATGGTCCTGCGCTGTGGCAAGGTCACGGTACGCCTGCACCACCGGTTCCGCCTCACGGTATTCCTGCATCAGGCGGCGGAAGACAGCCGGGTCGGCTGCGGCATCCGGCTGATTCAGCCGCATCGAAAGCTCTTCAAACCGGCGGCAGACTGTCTCCATCTGGGAAATCAAATTTGACATAGTTGTGCAGTTCTCCTTACAGCAATTTCCGGATGGTCAAGGGTTCGACGAAGCGGTATCGGGTTTCTGGACCTTTTTGATATTTTTTTCGATCTTCGCCCGGGGCAGCATGACCTCACGGCCGCAGCCCGTACAGCGAATTTTGAAATCCATGCCCACCCGCAGCACCTCGAAGCTGGATGCTCCGCAGGGATGCTTTTTACGGGTGAGGATGGTATCTCCCACTGCGATATCCATGTTCTCTCTCCCTCCCGCCTGCACAGATGCAGGCTGTATCTGTGCCAAAGCACAGTACATACAGATATAGTATAAACCAAACTCGTACAAAATGCAAATATCTGCGTGCCCCGCCGCATAAGGTTTTAACACCCCGGCTTTCGTGGGCCGCAGGCAAAACACAAGAGAAAGAGGAATGAAAGATGATGCAAGCATTTCGTACCGAAAACAACTACCGCAGTGCAGGCCGCCTTTCTGCCGCAGAGCTGCGCACTGCCATGGCCAACCATGAGATTTTGCAGAGCACAGCCCTTGCCTTTGACACACAGCGGCAGCTTCGCTTTGAATTGGGTGGTGTAAAAGCGGTGATGCCCTTTGCGCAATGTGCCGATGGAGCAGAAAACGGCACTGTGCGGGATATTGCCGTACTGACTCGGGTGGGACGGCCCACCTGCTTTGTGATCGAGTCCTTGGAAACGGACGCCGCCGGCCAGCCCTTCTACCGGTTGTCCCGGGCCGAAGCGCAGCGGATGTGCAAAGCGGAATACCTCGACCGTCTGCAGCCCGGCGATATCCTTCCCTGCACGGTGACCCACATCGAACCCTTTGGGGCGTTCTG
The DNA here is from genome assembly GCA_937917475.1 of uncultured Faecalibacterium sp. Classification (GTDB taxonomy): domain Bacteria; phylum Bacillota; class Clostridia; order Oscillospirales; family Ruminococcaceae; genus Faecalibacterium. Next base: position 8,463 of record CALDNF010000081.1, on the reverse strand, counting down.
TGACGTGGGTTGCGGCATCAGTGCCCTGCTGCCCATCGATTGTATGTCTGTCAGCCGCATTTCCTCTCCTGCCGACCGGGTCAGTGTAGGGCAGCAGATCCTGTGTGCCATCAAGAACCGGGACCCGCAGGGCCGGTTCGTGCTGACCATCCGGGAACTGCTGGGCACCTGGGCCGAAAATGCCGCCGCCTTTACCGTAGGAGAAACCGTGGTGGGCATCGTGCGGAGCGTGGAAGAATACGGCACCTTCATTGAGATCTCACCTAATCTTGCGGGTCTCGCCGAAAGCTGCCCGGGTCTTTGTCCCGGACAGGCGGTCAGTGTTTACATCAAGAACATTCTGCCCGAGAAAATGAAGATCAAGCTGGTCATCGTCAACCACAGCCTGAGCCAGAGCCACCGGTTCGACCTGCGGTATTTTATCACCGAAGGTCATCTTGACCATTGGGTCTACTCCACCCCGGAGAGCCGGAAGCGAATTGAGACGGATTTTGCGGTTGCGGCTTGCAATCCCGCCTGAAACCTTTTATAATAAGGAAAGAATGATGATTGGGGGATGTGTAGAGCGATGACCGCCAACGATGCTTTTACCGCCGGAGTCCGACCCGGAGGCCTGACCAACAGCACCGAGATCCGGCTGCTGTTGTGCTACCTCGTCAAGAACGCCGGGCCCATTACCCGCAAGGAGATTGAGGACGCTTTGATGGAAGAGGCCCTCGTCAATTACTTTGAGATCGGCTCCTGTCTGGATGACATCGCAAAGCAGGAGCTTGTCATGCTGGAAAACGAACGTTATACCATCACCGATAAAGGCCGCAAAGTGGCGCAGGAACTGGCTTACGATCTGCCCCGCAGTGTCCGGGAGCGTGCGGTGGCCGCCGTGCTCCGCAGTCAGACCTGGGCTCGAAAGGAAGCCGAGTACAGTGCCCGCATCTCCGAAAAGACAGATGGTCACTGCTCGGTCCGGTGCACCATCAAGGCGTTGGATCAGGAATTGTTCTGCCTTGATATCGGCACGCCGGATCGGCTGAGTGCTGATCTGGTAAAGAAGCAGTTCATCCTCAAAGGGAACGAAATCTACCAGATGCTCATTACCAAACTGACCGAAGAAGAGCACTGAACCTTACCCAGACAAAAACGGATGGCCGTGCAGTTTTGCACGATCATCCGTTTTTTGTTACAGTAAAATACAGATCAATCCGGTGCATCCATCGTTGATGACCTTTTCCAGCGTCTCCTGCAGGCGGGTGCGGGCCTCCTGCGGCATATGCAGCAGTTTGTTTTGCAGCCCCTCATTGACCAGCTCATGAAGGCTTTTGCCAAAAAGATTCGATTCCCAGAGCTTTTCCGGGTCGGATGCAAAATCCGCCAGCAGACTTTCGGCAAGGTCCTCGCTCTGCTTTTCGGTGCCGACGATGGGGCTGATCTCGGTATGGATCACAGCCTTCATCATCTGGATGGATGGTGCGCTGGCTTCCAGCCGGACACCATACCGCCCGCCCTGCCGGACGATCTGCGGCTGTTCCAGAGAAAGCTCGTCGATGGTGGGCATCACAATCCCATAGCCCGTAGCCTCTACCTGTTCCAGCGCACTGCGGATCTTTTCATACTCCCGCTTTGCCCGGGCCAGTTCGATGATACAGGGCATCAGCCCAGCCTCGTCGCCGATCTCCAACCCGGTCTGCTCACTGAGGACCTGATAGAACACCTCCGGCTTCAAAAGTACGGTGATCCGCACGATTCCCTCTGCCAGATTCATCCCGCTGAGCGTCGTCTGCTCCACGGCCTCGCAGTCCATTCCCACTGCGCCGTCCGGAGCGGAGACATCCTTCATTCGGGCGATCCGCTCTGAGCAGGTCATGGCTGCCGTGTAGACCTCATTTTGCAGCCAATGCCCCCGGTCCAGCATCGTCACCCAGCGAGGCAGTGCAAAATCCAGTTCCCGCACCGGAAACTCATAGAGGACGCAGCGCAAAATCTCATTGAGTGCGGCTTCGTCCAGATCGATACAACTCACCGGGAGGACACTTCGTCCATAGGTTTTCTCCATTTCTTCTGCCAGTTTCCGGGTCTCCGGTGCGTCCGGATGGGTCGAATTGAGAAGAACAACAAAGGGCTTGCCCAATTCTTCCAGCTCTTCCACCACCCGTTTTTCCGCAGGGATGTAATTTTCTCTTGCGATCTCGCTGATGGTACCGTCGGTCGTGACCACGATGCCAATGGTGGAATGATCCCGGATGACCTTCCGGGTCCCGGTCTCTGCCGCAAGATCAAATGGAATTTCTTCCTCAAACCATGGGCTCTTGACCATCCGGGGCCGGTCGTTTTCTTCATGGCCCATAGCTCCTTCTACCATGTAGCCCACGCAGTCGATGAGCCTCACCTTGCACTCTCCCCCGCCCTCCAATTCCAGCGGGACAGCCTTTTCCGGTATGAATTTCGGCTCGGTGGTCATGATGGTCCGCCCGGCTGCTGACTGCGGCAGTTCGTCCCGGGCCCGCTGCCGGGCATCGCCGTCCCCCATGGCAGGAAGGACCAGTTTTTTCATAAATTGTTTGATCAGCGTGCTTTTTCCGGTGCGCACCGGGCCCACCACACCAATGAGGATTTCTCCGCCCGTTCGTGCTCCGATCTCCCGGCAGACCGATTTCTGCTCCAAAAGTGCCTGTTTTTCCAAATCGCTCCCCTCCTCTTTACAGAAAATCTTATGTAAAGAGCCGGTGAGATAGAACGACCCTCCCCGAGCCTGCCGCAGCATTTTCGGAGAGGGTCGTTTGTGATACTTTGATTTTTTCTTAAACCAGCTCGGGTACCAGCGCAGCCAGCTTTTCCGCCAGTTGTGCATGGCCCTTCCGGGTCAGATGCATGAAGTCCACCTGATTGAATTCGCAGTCCTTTGCATCAAAGAAATGCACACCCTGCCGCTCGGCAATGATGCGGAACTGCTCTGCCACTCCGGCAGATTTTTCCACGCAGCCTTCGCCCATAACCGGGTCGTGGAAACCCGCACCAATGGGAGGAGGAGCCACCACCAGAATATTGGGCTTTTTGGTGCCCCAGCAATCCACGCTCTTGGCTTTCAGGATCAGCCGCTCCATACCCACAGCAATGCAGGCCGCATTGGCACCAAAACGCTCCTTGACGTCGTTGGTGCCCAGCATAATGATGAGCAGATCAATGACCTCGTGGCTCTTGAGCAGTGCATAGGCGGAACTCAAAGCGTCCATAGACTCATGGATGGGGTCCACAAAAACAGTGGTCCGGCCCGAAAGGCCTTCCTCGGTCACCAGATATTGGTCACCCAGAGCCTTTTGCAGGCGGCAGGTCCACCGCTCATCCTCATTGAAGCGGATGCCGCCATCTGCACAGTCCTTGGGGTCGGCACAATAGCCGTGTGTATTGGAATCGCCCAGACAAAGAATATGTGTTTTCATTTCAAACACCTCGCAGATCAATTTTTCTCATAGGTTTGACGGAAATAATACACAGCACCCACCATGCCGGCATCGTTGTGCAGCTGTGCCGCCCGGATCTCCAGCCCCTTTGCAAAGGCAGGCATCACCGAAGAACGGACTTTTTCAGCCAGCGGATCGATCAAAAGCTTCTGCTGTGCCGATACACCGCCGCCGATCAGGATCAGCTGCGGGTTGAAGATGTGCACCATGCCTGCAAGCCCCTGTGCGATCTCATCGATCCACTGATCCAGCAGGGCAAGGACCGTCTCATTTCCCGCCTGTGCAGCGGCAAAAATGGCCCGGCCATCCTTCCACTCCGGGTTTCTGGCCTGTGCAGCACGCACCAGTGCAGTGGTTGCCGCATAGCGTTCCCAACAGCCCACAGCTCCGCAGGTGCATTGCACGCCATCCAGAGCATGGGTGCGGTAGTGCCCCAGTTCTCCGCCCAGACCACGGGCACCTTCCAGCAGACGGCCTCCGGTCAGAATGCCGCCGCCTACGCCGGTGCCAAGGGTCACACCGATCACATCCGTATAGCCCTTTGCACCGCCGACCCAGACCTCGCCCAGACACATACAGTTTGCATCATTGGCAACGGTGACTGGCAGACCAAACTTTGCTTCCAGCTCCGCCTTGATGGGGCTGCCGATGTAGTTGGGCAGATTGCCGCAGGTTCCGGCCACAACGCCCGCCTTGCTGTCGATCTGGCCGGTGGCCGAAACGCCAATGCCTGCCAGATTTGCCGGAGTCTTGCCCTGCGCCTGTAAAAAGGCTTCGGCGGCTTTGAGCACCGTAGTCAGGACCGGCGTCTTATAGCCATCAAAGCTGACGCTCTCTTCCGCCTTTGCCAGCACTGCGCCGGTCTCATCCACAAGGCCCAGCTTGACGGCAGTTCCGCCGATATCGATTGCAAAATACACTTTCATCCGCAGGTTTTCCTTTCGCACTGTTTATTTGTGCATGGCGTTGATGGCACCGGTGAAGCGTGCCGTGATCTCCGCCGGACGGGTGATGGCACCGCCGACCACCAGTGCAAACGCACCGGCTTCCAGAGCCTTGACCGCCTGCTCAGGATAATGGATATGGCCCTCGGCGATGATCTTTGCCGGGCACTCGGTGGCCAGCTTGTGCACAAAGTCAAAATCGATGTCGTCGATGCCCTCTGTCTCAGGCGTATAGCCCCGCATGGTGGTGCCCACAAAGTCGGCACCGGCTTCTGCACAGGCCATTGCGTTCTCAAAGTTGTCGCAGTCCGCCATGAGCAGCTGATCGGGGTACTTTGCCTTGATGGCACGAATGAACTCAGCCGACGTGGAACCATCCGGGCGGATGGCTGCAGTGCCCTGCACCGCAAGGATGTCCACACCGCAGGCCACCAGCTCGTCCACTTCCTTCATGGTAACGGTGATGTGCATGGTGCAGGGAGGATACTCCTTCTTGATGATGCCGATTACCGGAAGGTCCACCACCTCTTTGATCTGAGTGATATCCCGCACGGTATTGGCACGGATGCCCACTGCACCGCTCATGGCTGCGGCCTTTGCCATCAGGGGCATCACGCCGCCTTCCTTAGTGTAAAGGGGCTCCGTCTCAAGAGCCTGACAGCTGACGATCAGACCGCCCTTGATCTGTGCAAACAGTTTTTCCTTGTCCATCATTTAACCCTCCATTTTGATTTTGACAACCGCTTTCCGCACATTGGTGCAGTCCGCATGGATCACGCCGGGTTTGTGCAGCTCCCCCGGGAAGAAAAGGACGAAACGCCCCTCTCCCAGCACACCGCTCACAACATCCGGGCTGTTCTGGAAGCCGATATCTCCGGTAAACTCCCCGACTTCCGGGCCGGGATTTGAGGTGTATCCCCATCCCTCGCCGCCGGTCAGGTCGATCTGAAGATCGGCATACTTATGGTGATATTCCGGGTTTGCACCTTCGTCCGGGCGCAGTGCAGCATCCATCACATTGATAAATACATTTTCGCCGTCCACCTCCGTGCGGCCAATGGGCAGCTCGCCGAGTTCATGGCCCACATGGTATGCGATGAGGTAGTCAATTGCGGTATCAAGATTTTTGTGGAGGCCCCGGTAACGGTTCAGATGCTCCAGAGTATCGCAGATCATGATGATTGTTCTCCTTGTGTTCTGTTTCTGAAAATCCAAAAAAGCACCGGCCTCTCCCCTCTGAAAAAGAGACGGAGAGGGGTGCTTTATTTTTGCTTAGAGCTTTGCGATGGCAGCTTCGATCATTGCCTGTGCTTCGGCAATGATGGGCTCATCCTCGGGGATCAGGCCGGGCATGGGATCACGGACGCCGCCCAGCTCCAGACCATACATCCGGCGCAGGATCTCTTTCTGCACAGCGTACAGATTGCCGTGAGCAGAGCACATCTTGTAAATGATGCGGTCAGCGTCATACTGAATGGCTCTTGCCTCAGCAATCTTACCCTCGTTAATGAGCTTGTGCATCGCCAGATACAGTTCGGGCATCACAGCGTAGGTACCGCCGATGCCTCCGTCTGCACCGATGACACGGCCAGAAACGAACTGTTCATCGGGTCCATTGAAGACCACAAAGTTCCCCTCGCCCCGAGCAGCAATACCGGCATCCTTGAACATCTGGATGTCCTGCGTGGGCATGGAGCTGTTCTTGACCGCTACAACGTTGGGGTTCTTGAGCATCTCATTCAACAGGCTCATGGTCAGGCCGGTGCCTGCCAGCTGCGGAATGTTGTAGATGACGAACTCGGTGTTGGGAGCTGCTGCGGACATATCGTTCCAATACTTTGCAATGGCGTATTCCGGCAGATGGAAGTAGATGGGGGGGATGGAAGCAATGGCATCCACACCCACGCTTTCCGCATGTGCAGCCAGTTCCATGCTGTCTGCCGTATTGTTGCAGCCAACGTGAGCAATGACGGTCAGCTTGCCCTTTGCCTCGCTCATGACAGCTTCCAGAACTGCCTTGCGCTCGTCAACGTGCTGATAGATGCACTCACCGGAGGAACCGCCCACATACACGCCCTTGACGCCCTTAGCGATCAGATGACGGGTAAGAGCCTTGACACCCTCCACCGAGATCTTGCCTTCTTTGTCATAGCAGGCATAGAAGGCAGGAATAACACCCTGATACTTTGTAATATCTTTCATAACACAAACCCTTCTTTAATTGTATTGGTTTCTTAAAGCTCTCTATACTTTTAACCCTTGACAGCGCCCATTGCAATGCCCTTGGTAAAGTATTTCTGGAAAATGAGGAAGATGATGATGATAGGCACTGCGGCCAGTGCGGCACCTGCCATGATCAGACCAAAGTCGGTGCTGTTCTCTGCCTGCAGCTTTGCAATGCCCAGAGAGATGGTCAGGTTGCTGGTGCTGGACAGCATGATCAACTGCATGAAGTAATCATTCCAGCTGTTGATGAAGGTGAAGATTGCCAGTGCGCCGATGCCCGGCTTGACCATGGGAAGCACCACGCTGATAAAGGTGCGGGCCTCGCTTGCGCCGTCGATGCGGGCAGCTTCGATCATTTCTGTGGGGATGCCTTCACTGAACTGCTTCATCAGGAACACACCAAAGGGCCAGCCGACGATGGGGAAAATAACCGCCCAGATGGTATTGTACAGGTTCAGAGAGGACATTTCACGCAGCAGGGGGATCAGAATGACCTGCTTGGGCAGAGCCATTGCGCAGACGATCAGGGTGAACAGCAGCTTGCGGCCAACAAAACGCTTCTTTGCCAGCGCATAGCCTGCCATAGCTGCGGTGATGCAGGTAAGGATCATGGACATGACAGCCATGAACACGGTGTTGACCATCCAGCGGATGGCTGCGGGAACGGTGGGGCCTACCGAGAAGTAGATGGGGTCACCGGTGGAGCTGAAGGAGGAGCTGAACGGGATAGCCAGCTGCCACAGCGGTGCACTCTTACCGGCGAACAGTTTCTGATAGTTGGTCAGCACCCACTGATGCGGCCACCATTCCGGGGTAGTAGAGTTGATGGCAGCACCGGTTTTGAACGAACCGGTGATGATCCAGTACAGTGGGAACGCAAACAGCACAGCTACGATGCTGATCAGGATCAGGGTGAGGATCATATAGGCACTCATCCTCTTGAGCTTGCTGGGATGCCGCTTTAAAGGCTTCTGCTTTGCACTCATAAATCCACGCCTCCTTAATTTTCCTGATTGCCCAGCTTAAACTGGACAGCAGACAGGATTGCGATGATGATCGCCAGCACCACGCCCATTGCGTTGCCGTAGCCATAGCGGTACAGCTTGAATGCGGTGTAGTAAATGTAATACATAATGGTGTCGGTGCTGTGGTTGGGGCCGCCGGAAGTCAGCAGCTGGATCAGCGCAAAGCACTGGAAGGAGTTGATGGTGGTGATGACCAGAATGTACAGGGTAGTGGGCATGATAGCCGGCCACTTGATCTTCCAGAAGCACTGGAAATCGGTTGCGCCGTCCACTTCTGCTGCCTCAACGATGGACTGATCCACGTTGCCCAGAGCAGAAACATACAGAACGATGGGCTGGCCCACAGAGGTGGTGAGCAGGATCAGGATGATGCAGCCCAGAGCAAACCGCTCGTCACCCAGCCAGTTGATGTTCTTGTCGATCAGGCCCATGGCCTTGCCCAGATAGTTGAAGATGCCGTAGTAGTTGTTGTACATCCACTTCCACACAACGGTAACTGCCACAGAGCCGGTAACGACGGGCAGATAGAACACGCAGCGGAAGAGGCTGGTTGCCCACTCCGGCAGATCTACGATCGCCGAGCTGACCCACAGCGAGAACGCACAGGTCACAGGCACAGAGACGATAACAATGATAAAGGTATTCTTCAGTGCACCGATGAAGATCGGATCGGTAAACAGTTCCTTATAGTTTGCCAGACCGACAAAAATATCGGCACGGTTCATGGTCGAATCAAAAAAGCTCGTAACCACGCAGAGGACCATGGGGTAAATAACAAAACCAAGGAAGAAGATCAGACTCGGCAGAAGGAAC
>CALDNF010000080.1 GCA_937917475.1 uncultured Faecalibacterium sp. | reverse complement strand
GCCTTGATGGTGCCGAAGAAACATTTCACATCCAGCCAGAAACTCAGATGCTGGACATAATCGCCGTCCAGCTTTGCCTTTTCTGCGATCTCCAGTTCATCCCGACCATGGATCTGCGCCCAGCCAGTCAGGCCAGGGCGGACGTCATTTGCACCGTATTTGTCCCGCTCGGCCAGCAGGTCATACTGGTTCCAGAGGGCAGGCCGGGGGCCGATGACCGCCATATCGCCCACAAAGATGTTCCAGAGCTGCGGGAGTTCATCCAAGCTGGTCTTGCGGAGGAAATGTCCCATCCGGGTGATATACTGGTCCGGGTCCTTGAGCATATGGGTAGGCATATCGTGAGGGGTATCGATCCGCATGGTACGGAATTTGAGGATGTTGAAGTGTTTTTTATGGATGCCCACCCGCTTTTGCTTGAACAGCACCGGGCCGGGCGAATCCAGCTTGATGGCGATGCAGAGGATGAGCAGAAGAGGCGACAAAACGATCATCCCGCACAGAGACAGGACGACAGCCAGCAGCCGTTTGATTCCATTGCGATACATGGAGGTTCCTCCCTATTTTTATGTTCCGTTTTTTCAGATCCGAAAAACAGCCCTATTATACCAAGGTTCTCCCCTCTTTGCAATTCAGAATTACCGCTCCACCGAGGCTGCCATCCGGTGATAGGTGTGGCGGATGCCCCGGATAGCCACCGAGTAAGCCATGATATTTTCGGGCAGAGACATTCCCGCATAGCCCGCATCGCCAAGGTGGTGGATATCCGTTCCGGTCATCTTGCACATCAGAGCCAGACGTTTGATGGTATCGGTATCTGCACCTTCCTGCGAAGTGCCAATGGCAGTAATGGTCAGTGCACTAAGACGATGGGCACAGCTTACCAGAGAGCGGGCATATTCCACCGTGATGCCGGGTACGGTACCGGGAGCGGGCAGCAGAACGATCTCTGCACCGGCCTGCACGAAATCTGCCACATCCTGTTCCGTCATGATATTTTCCGCAGCTTCCGATAGGATGCCGGCAGCGTGCATCTTGCCGGCGGCCAGAACGATGCTGTCCCCCACAGCTTCCCGGAACTGCCGGAGCGTCCGGACGATAGCCGGGTTGGAAACGCCCATGCCCGGATTTCCGGTCAGAAGGATAAAGTCCACCCCCAGTTCCTTGGCACGCAGAGCATTTTCCACTGTGGCACGGCGTCCGTCCGACATTTTCCAGAGCGGGTCGGTCTCCTCTTCTTCGCCCTCTTCCACCGGTTCCAGATTGATGCCCACCGGGCGTCCGGTCAGCTTTTTGAGCAGCCGGACCACATTTTCCGGCTCCGTTTCCGGCAGGCCCCGGATAGCGGGTTTCTGGACATCGAACATATTCAGCAGCACAATATCCGCCCCCATTGCAGAGACGAATTCCGCATTGGTCACATTGCCCAGCATGGGCTGTACCGTGCCGATGGTCTCACACGCCAGCACCCGGCCCTCACTCTTCCGGATGGATTCCAGCAGGTCCTTCTTGGTAAAATGGGCAAAATCCGATGCATAGCAGTCCAAAATACGTTTTGACATAGCGATTCTCCTTTTTCACGCATTGCTGTCTGAAACGGCGGTCAGAACCAGACCCTCCGCCGTACGATCGATCCGGTAAAACCCTGCGGTGCCATCGATGCCGAAATTCCGTTTCAGCATCCGCTGCTCCCCGATGTCCGGCTCAACGATCACCAGACAGTCGTAACCGCTGAGCAGATTTTCGAGGTTGGGTTCATAAAATACGCAGACCGCATCCACATGGGGTGCGTAAAGGTAATAACGTGCCACATACTGAAAATAATAGCTGGTCATCTGACCGTCCCGGTCTGAGCCGTAGAGCAGATAGCGGGTCTCGTCCTCTTTTCCCCCCTCGGGCCACCGGTCTCCGGTAACGCTTTGGATCACTTCCGGCAGCGAATAATCCGTTTCCTGCGCCGTATAACGGGTGCCGTTGTATTCGCTGGTCAGCACCAGAAAAAGGAAGGTCAGGCTGAACAGTACCCATTTCTGATAGAGCCGCTTTTCTGCGGGGTTCTGATACCAGACCATTCCATCCGGGTGATATTCCAGCAGGTCCTCGATCCGTTCTTCGATCCGCAGCACCAGCCCACCTGCAAACAGCACGATAATACTGCAGGCGTAGCGGTCAAAACCCGCCAGCACCACCGCCTCGTCCGAGGGCATCGAATAAAGATACAGCCCCAGGATTCCAAGATAGTAGACGATCACCATACCATTCAGCAGCAGCTGAGAGACCAGCATCGTTCTCACCGGTTTGTGCCACCGCACCCAGATGCCCGCCGCACAGGCCACGCCGAAAAGATTCAGCAGCACAAAGCCCAAAGTCGGCCGTGTGGTGATATCCAGCACGGTCTGCACAAAAACGGTCAGGATGGTGCGCAGCTCCTCCGGGCTTTTTCCGGTACCTGCCGCCCCGATCTCCACAAGATCGGTGTCAAACTTATTGACCACATCCGGGAAGGCGGTTTTGCAATGATACTGCCACGCCGCCCAGGACAGCCCGCTGAGCAGAAGTGTGCACATGGTTGGCAAAAAAATCTCCCACCCACGCAGCTTTTTTCCATGTCTGGGAACCGGGAGCCGCCGGAACGCCCGGGGCACCCGCAGCAGAAACACACAGCAGGTAAAGGCCAGATAGATTGCTCCTGTATTCTTGATGATGAGCAGAAAGCTTTGATACAGCATCAGCAGCGGAAGCATTTTTTCCAGCTGTGTGCTGTAGCGCAGGATCACCGCCCAGCAGGCCAGCGTGACCACCGGAAGAAGAAAATCTACCAGAAGATTGTTGATCCGGATGGTAATATTGAAGAAACTCAGCATCGACAATCCCGCTCCCAGCAGGGCACTGAGCAGAAAGCACTTTGGGTGGCGGATCATTCCGAATATGGCATAGAAAAATGCAAAGATCAGCACGCCCTGCGCCAGCAGCATGGATCCTTCACTCCGGCTGCTGAACCGGCAGACATAGTATAGAACGGAGGAAGTGCCCAGCGGATAGTTGAGAAAATCGATCATCCCGGTATCCGCCGTCGGGAAAGCATCCGTAGACAGCATCAGCTTGACCACGATGCCCCAGTGGGAAAAATTATCGTAGTGCTGAAAATGTGCATTGGGCAGCAGGGACAAAAAACAAAGCGTCCCTGCCCCCAGACAAATCTCCCGCAGATGGAGCCGAAGATTCCAATGAAACGCTTTCTTTTTACAGTATTGGCAGATGCACCCGACGCAAAACAGCACAATGCCCCCCGCATAAACCGCAAGAGCTGCCGGATACAGCAGTCCGAAAATTCCGCCGAAATAAACCGCCAGAGCTGCTGTGCTGAGCACCGCCGCCGGGATAAAGCAAAAATCCACCCGCAGCAGCTTTGCCAGCAGCCGCATCCATCCGGCAAAGGAAAGGATAAGCCCTGCCGTTTTAAGAATGGTCCACAGCATGTTCTCCCCTCCGTTCCCTCTTTTTGTACTCCGGGCCCGCTTGATGCTGTCCCCCTCTGCGGCGGAACCGGGCCAGCAGATCACGGAAGCGGAAACTCACGATCCGCACCATGTCATCAAACGTTGTGTTCCAGTTGTCCAGCTCCCGGGGAATGGTCGTAGCCCGGTCATAGATAATTTGAATGTACTGCCGTTTGTTTTCTTCATCCAGCGGCTCCACCTGAAACGCACAGATGTGGTGTTCGTCGTCGTCCTCCTCCGGCAGAAGATGCCGGCTGCCCCGGGGCAGGCGATTATCACTGACCGGCGTTGCCCGCAGCTTTGCGCAATAAAACGATGTGGAGATGGTCAGGGTGAATTCCTTCATACCCTCGGGGAGCCCACCCGGTGTGACCATGAGAGCTCCGCCATCCGAAAGATTCTCGGTATGGCCGTCCAACGCACCGTCTTCCCATTCCAGACGGGCCGATTCCCGGGCTTCAATACGTTCGTTTTTCCGGGGCATCTCCCGGCCCAGCATAAAGGCCACCGCATAGAGCAGCGAGATGAGGTTGTGTCCCAGCCAATAGAGGATGACAGAGCTGTAGACCAGTGCCATGCCGTATTTGCCATGGATGAACCGCAGGATCGCCGCCACCGACAGAACGATCAGAATCAAATGGGGCAGAAGATTGAGCACGGAGCGGCTGTTGCCGGATGTTTTTTTCTTGTTGGTGACCTTGAATTTTGTCTCCCGGATGTGAAGAGTTTCCAGCAGCACCGGCAGGATCAACGAGGGTGCAAAGGTCGTGTCGATGATCTGGCTCCACTTCTGGCTCCGGATGTTGCTGGACAGCAGCTTCATGGACTGGCTGTAGAAAAAATAACTGGGTAGCCAGAAAATAAGCAGCTGGGGCAGCGTACAGTTGACCACCTGAAAATCAAAAAGGGCAAACATGATGGGAGCCAGAATGAAGATCATCCGGTTGAAGAAAGACCACCAGTACAAAAACGAATTCAGATAGGTGATCCGTGCGCTGAGAGGCAGCTTGTGGGAAAAGACGGCGTGGGTATTTTGCAGGCTCTGGATAACGCCCCGGGCCCACCGCACCCGCTGTTTCATCATGGAACGCACATCGGTGGTGGACAGGCCATGGGCCTCCACCTTATCGGTGGCGTAGGTGATATAGCCTGCCATCTGCAGGCGGCAGCTGGTCTCAAAATCTTCCGTAATGGTGTGGTACGGGAACCCGCCGATCTCCTCCATCGCCGCCCGGGAGATCACCGTATTGCTGCCGGTGTAGGCGCAGGCATTGGAGGAGTTGCGCATCTGGTTAACTTCCATCGAAAAGAAATCCTGCTCGTTGGGGATCAGATCCTCGGCATAGAGGTTGAACTGGAACAAATCCAGATTGTAAAAGCTCTGAGGCGTCTGGATCAGACCGATCCGGAACTTTTCGTTCTTTTCTTCGTCGGTACGCCGCCGCCACACGCCATCCTCATCGATGTAATCCGGCAGAGCAAAATAGGGTACGGTATCCATCAGAAAGCTCCGCCGGGGGATCATATCGGCATCAAAGGTAGCAATGAGGGGGGAATGGGTACAGGAAAGGGCATGGTTCAGGTTGCCGGATTTGGCGTACTCGTTGTTTTCGGCTCCCAGATAGCCGATGCCCAATTCCTGCGCCAGCTGCGCCACCTCCGGGCGGCAGGTGTCATCACAGAAATAAATATGCACCCGGCTCTTGTCCGGGTATTCCATAAAAGTGCAGGCACTGGCCGTTTTATACAGCAGCTCGCAGGGCTCATTGTGGGTGGCGATAAAAACATCGATGTCCGGATATTCTTCCGGCGGGATCTGAGGCAGTTTCAGCCTGCCGCTGTCGCTCTTCAGTTTGCGGTAATAGAGCTCAAAGGTAGTGGACACGGTAACGCACTCAGCTACAATGAGCAGTACCGCAAAGATCATCTGGGGCAAGCCCTGATCCAGCGGCAGGGTGCAGAGGATGCGCCAGCCCAGATAAAGGAGCATCAGCACCACGGTGATGCCAAAGAGAAGTTTTTCCTTCCGGTCCTTCTTTCTGTCTGTCATGGACTGCTTTTGAATTTTTGTTTTCAATATGGTCTCCCCCGCACTCCCCGCAGCATCACGCCCATGATCCGGGCACTGTCCCGCAGGGGATTAAAATGGCTGCCCTTATTCTCGTTTTCATACACGGTGGTAATGGGCAAGGTCTTCATTGGGATCTTCCTGCGGACGCAGGTGGTCAGCACCTCGGCCTCATACTCATACCGCTGGCCGGGAATCGCCTCCATCTGTTTCAGTAAGGAAGTCGAAAACGCCCGCAGGCCGGTCTGAGTATCCGGCAGCCAGAAGTGATAGAGCAGCCAGAACACCAGCGTGCTGCATCCGTTGCCAAAGCGGGAGCGCAGCGGCACCGGCGTTCCATCCACCGTCTTGGAGAAATCCCGCACACCAAGGATCACTGCATCGGGGTTTTCTTCTGCCATCTGCACCACACGGGCCACGTCCGGCGCAATATGCTGACCGTCGCAGTCCACCGTGACCACCACCTGACAATCCGGCCGGGTGGCACGGATATGGGCAAAGCCATATTTCATGGCCCCGCCTTTGCCCCGGTTGACCGGATAGCCGATCACTTCGCACCCTGCGTGCTGTCCGAACTGCGCAAATCGTCCGGCATAGTCCGGGCCGGAACCGTCGTCCACCAACAGGATATCGCAAAATCCCTCTGCTGTCAGTGTATCCAGATAGGCAAGCACGCTTTCCGGCGGCTGGTATGCCGGGATGAGCACACAGCAATGTTCGTACATGGGGGCATCCTCTCTTTCTGAAACTATCTCTTTTTATAATAACAAGTGCTCTCCTCTTTTTCAACTGCTTCCAGTATTTTCTGGCGGTTATCCCTCTTGTTTTTGTGCATTTACCGCAAAAAACCGCCAAGCCCGGCGGTTCCCGGAAGCTCGGCGGTTTAAGGATCAAATCATCGGATGAAATACAGAACTTATTCCATGCCTGCCATCTGCTTGATGGCCTTCATAGCGAAGGTCAGGGTACGGCCCATGGCCACACCGGCCATCAGGCAGGGATAGTTGTTTGCAAAGAAGCTGCCGGACATATCGCCGGTGATGTACAGGCCCTCCATGGGCTGATTGTTGGTATCAAGGGCCTGACCCTTCTCGTTGATGGCAATGCCCTGCTCGGTGGTCAGCAGAGATGCACCCAGCCAGCAGCCATAGAAGGGAGCCTTGCGGATAGCACTCAGGCGGTAAGCAGGCTTACCAAAATCGGTATCTTCCTGTGCATCGTACAGCTCATTGTAACGGTCCACCGTAGCAAGGAAGGTCTCCTTGGCCTCGCCGGTGAAGCCCAGCTTGTCAGCCAGTTCATCCAGCGTATCACACTTGAACATCAGACCGTTCTCAATGTGCTGCTCCATCTGGCTGTCGACCATCTGAGGCATATTGCGGGACATGGCAGAGCAACCGATGGTGTGGAACCGCTCAATGTCCTCATGGAAGCTGGAGTCGTGGATCTGAGCATAGACACGGCCCGGCTGATGAGAAGCGGCGTACACAATATCGTTGTAGGGGCAGCTCTCGTTTGCAAAACGCTCACCGTTGCGGTTGACTTTCAGGAACGGCTGAGTGCCGGTGTTGTACTGGCTGACGGTACCGGGGAACGCTTTGCCGCCAAAGGAGCTTGCGCTCTCCACATAACCGGCGTCCACACCAGGAGCTACGATGCCGCGGTCGAACAGCATGGGAGCAGCTTCCTTATCGAGGTTTGCACCAGCCCAGACAGCGGCACGGATGCCGTAGCCCTTGTCAGCCGGAGAGTAGGAGCAGGCCGTGGTGACGGAGGTGCCCAGCGGGTCCAGCTTCTCCATCATGTAGGGGTTGCCGCAGTAACCGCCGCAGGCCAGCAGAACGCCCTTGGCCGCATTGTAGCGGATGAAGTGGTCGTCCTCGGTGCTCTGGGCAATGATGCCGGTGATACGGCCGGAGGAATCCTTTTCCAGCTTGGCAAGGCCGGTCTTGAAGTCGATGCCGTAGCCCAGCTCCTCAATGTACTCCTGGAACAGGACGTTGCGGGGCTTGCCGGAAGCGCTCTCACTTGCCATGTAGTTGTGCTCCTCCACAGGGAAGAGGTAGTCAGTGTTGTGCTCTGCGTTCTCAGCGGGCCATGCAGCCTCGGTGCCGGAGGTGAAGTCGCAGACCCAGCCGTACTTATCCTCAAGGATGCTCCGCATGAAGTCGTGCATCGCAGCAGACTCGTTAATCCA
>CALDNF010000079.1 GCA_937917475.1 uncultured Faecalibacterium sp. | reverse complement strand
TCCTACTCCGCCAAGAAAAAGCTCGATGATTCTTTGAAATCACCGGGCTTTTTCCTTTTTTGCATTGCAAAAGGCCGGACAGACAGTCCGGCCTTTCTTCAGCGTATCACCCAATTCGTCACCATTCCCAGCACCGCCAGATGCACGGGATAAAACAGATAAAATGCCCACTGCGCCCACTTGGGGCAGCGGCCCCGCTGACCGCTGTAACGCCAGATCAGCACAAACGCCAGCGGAGCCGTCAGCTCAAAGCTGAACAGCACGCCGCCTGCAATGCATTGCTTCCGGCGGCTTTCCCGCAGCAGCCAGAGCAGAATGATCAAAAGCACGCCAATGGCACCATAGTCGGTATTCATGTACTCCGCCGCCATGGCACAGCCCGCTGCCCCCAGCCCGCAGGCGGCTGCTGCCACGCTGTTTTTCGGACCAGCACCCGCTTTCCGGCTTTGATACCGGGCAAGGCAGCTCATGGCAAGGATGCCCCACAGCAGCGTCCAATAGACGTTCTGATGGCCCCAGTAAAAAGGCTTGCCAAAGAACGCCCAGTCAAAGGGCACCTCGCTGACCAGTGCAAAAAGCAGCATCCGTCCGGCATATTTTTTTACATCGTGGGTGTGGGCAAAGCCCTCTGTCAGCAGAAAACAGAAGATGGGAAAGGCCAGCCGCCCGATGAGCCGCAGGACCAGATCAAACCTTGCCAGCCCGACCGAACTGTATGCAGACAGCGCACACTGTGTCTCGATGCAGGATGCACCGATGTGGTCAATCAGCATCGTCGTGCAGGCGATGAGCTTAAGAGCGGTTCCGCTGAGTTTGCAGCGGTCAGGCGTGGGAAGTGTTTTCATTTTATATTCCTCACTTTGGTGCGTGAAATCCGAAATCCGGCCAAAAATGCTTGACAGACGAGACGCAGAATAGTACAATCAAAAAGAAAATTGATTCAAGCCATCTGCAAGATGAAAAAGATTCACAGAAGATCGGGCGTCTCCAAATCAGAGGCGGAGGGAGGTATAAGAGATGACGCTTTTTTCTTATGAGATTTTTGATGCCGTCGCACGGCAGGGCAGCTTCAACAAGGCTGCACAGCAGCTGCACCTGACCCCCTCGGCCATCAGCCACGCCATTGCGGTGATGGAGGCTGAGCTGGGCTTTACCCTGTTCAACCGTGGGAAAAACGGTGTAACCATGACCAGCTACGGTGCGTCGCTCTATCCGTCCATCCGTGCCGTTCTCAACAGCGATGAGGCGTTGCAGCAAAGCATCGCACGGCTGAATGGTCTGGAAAAGGGCAAAGTCAAGCTGGGTGCCTTCAACTCAGTCTGTGCCTCCCTGCTGCCCGGCATCCTTAAAAGCTTCATGGCTCAGTATCCTCAGATCGAAGTCGAGGTCTATCAGGGCACCTACGATGACGTGAAGGAGTGGCTGCGCACCGGTCAGGTAGACCTTGCGTTCCTTTCTTCCACCTGTCAGGAGGAGTTCACTCTGACTGAGCTGTTCCGGGAGCCGCTGCTCTGCGTTGTCCCGCAGGATTGGCCCACCCCGCCGAACGGCGTGATGACCCCCGCTCTGATGAATGAACAGAGCTTTGTTGTCCAGTGTGATGCTACCGACGCCGAGATGCGTCAGTTCCTCAAGAAATACTCCATCGCCACCGAACGCCGCTGTCACGTCATCGATGACCAATCCAACATTGCTATGGTAGAAGCCGGTCTCGGCATCTCCATCATGCCCCGGATGCTGCTGCGCAACTGTACTGCTGCCATCAAGATCTACCCCATTGAGCCGGAGGAATACCGGGTGGTGGGGCTGGCAGTCCAGCGTCCCACTGCCATGGCTCCCGCCGTGGAGCAGATGTTCCACCACATCGTGGACTACTGCAAGGATGCGGATATCGGCTGACCGATCATCTCTTATCATACCACACACCGGCCCGTATGCACAATATAGGCCGGTTTTTTCTATAAAAAAGAATTGTATCCCATCGAAAGATACGGTATACTAAGGAAAATCGCAAGCTTTTATTGCCATTCAGAGTCATTCTCTGAGGAGGATATCCGATATGAAACGACGCAGCTTTTGCACCGGTGCCGCAGCTCTGCTGGGCTCCTGCCTGCTGGCCCCGCCCGCATTTGCCGCCAAGACGGCAGCCGTCTCCACCCCCACCGGCCATGCCGTGCCGGACGGAGAACACCCCCTTGCGTTCCGCAGCGAGCTGAGCCTGATGGACGTGAGCCATGATTTTCCCTACAGCGATTCCTGGTTTGAGCACTCGTCTCTGGAATATGACCACGATCTTGCCCGGGCCAGTCTGGGCCTTGCTCTTTCGGCTTTCAACACCGCTGCCAGCGATGCGCAGTATTGGGTCAACGCCGATGTGGGCCGGCAGGACAATCTTGCCGCCGCCTATGAAGAGCTGGGCTTTGCGGATGCCAAATTTTATAATTACGACATCGATGTGGGCCTCGCCAAGGACATCGTGGGCTACGCCTTTGCCCGGAAAACGCTGGAGCAGCCTGACGGTTCCCTTGTCTCTATTGTCTGTCTGACGCTGCGGGGCGGTGGCTACGGCGGCGAGTGGGTCAGCAATCTTCACACCGGCGAAGGCACAGCCCACACCGGTTTTGTGACCCCGGTGGCCGAAGTCTTTGACAACCTCTGCTCCTATCTGGCCCACGCCATGTTGCGGGAAAAGCTGGGCACGGTCAAGCTCTGGATCAGCGGCTACAGCCGGGGCAGTGCGGTGGGCAACCTTGTTGCAGCCCGCATCCACAACGAACTGCCCCAGCTGGAACAAAAAAACATCTTCGTCTACCTCTTTGCCCCTCCGGTGGCTCTGACTGCCACCGACGAACCGGCCTTGCAGCAGGATTACGACAACAACCACGCCGCCGACGGCACCCTCAAGACCGATTGGGGCAGCAGCAACATCTTCAACATCATTTCCAGCGGTGATATCGTGACCCGGGTGCTGCCCGAGGCCTGGGGCTACCACCGGAACGGCAACGACCGCTTTCTCCCTTCCACCCGGAACAAGGCAGAGCTGTCCGACCTCAACGAGATGGGCACTCAGTTCGGCCCCACGCCGCTGGTGTTCAGCAGCCTTGCCACCGCAGAGGACACCGATG
>CALDNF010000078.1 GCA_937917475.1 uncultured Faecalibacterium sp. | reverse complement strand
TCCTGCCCAGCACACTGGAACTGGTAGGCGGCTGGGTCCTGTACAAAATTTACCACACCCGCTGGTGGGATTACAGCGACTATCCCTTCAACATCGGGGGCTACATCTGCCTTGAATTCTGCCTGCTCTGGGGCGTGGGCACTCTGGTCATGATGAAAGCCGTCCACCCGGCCATTGCTTCCATTCTGGCCATGATCCCGCCCTCCGTGGGGCTGATCCTGATGATCCTGCTCTATCTGGTTTACGCCGCCGATCTGGTGGTCACTACCTTCACCGCCGTAGGTCTGGTCAAGGACCTCGAAACGCTGGAAAAGGTGGGCGACAGCATCCATGCCGTCAGCGATGCCATGACCGACCTGCTGGGCAACACCGCTCTGGAAGCCGACCAGAAGATGGACGAGAGCCGCCTGCAGCTCAAGCTGGCCGCAGCCGAGGCCCGGGATGCTTCCGCAAAGCTGTCCCAGAAAGATGCCCTTGCGGCCATGCGGGCCAAGGCCGATGAAGCCATGGAGACTGCCCGCCGGGCCTCTCAGAACGCCAAGCTGAACGCCTCCGAAGCCGCCAATGCCGTCAAGCTGGCTGCAAAGGGCACCGCCGAGCGGACCAGCGAACTGTTCCAGCTGGAACAGCTGGCTGCTGAGCTGCAGGCCCGCAGCGAGGAAATGCAGGCCCGCCTGATGAAGGATCACTCCCCCATCGGCCGCCGCCGTATGCTCCGTGCCTTCCCCAAGATGAAGTTCGGTTCCAACATGACCCCCATCACCTCCCTGCGGGAGCGGGTCAAGCTGGAAAAATTCAAGTCCCTCTTTGGTGAGGACCACGACGAAAAAAACTGATCCTCAGAAACAGCAAAACAAGAAACGCTCCCTTTCATACCCCGGCAGCAGCCGGAATGTGGAAGGGAGCGTTTTCTGTGGTAAAGTTAAAGAATTCAGTTATTCCAGAGGTTTGCAGGGTACAGGCCCTCGGCGGTCATCCGGGCAATGGCTTCCACCACCACCGGCTTATCCTCCCGGTAGGTCACACCGTACCACTTATCGGTACTGCTCAGCACCTTGACGGCCGCTTTCTGCTCATTGATGAGCTCTGTGACCACCGTGGGCAGGAAGTACTCGCACTTGAGGGGGTTCTTGGGCAGGTTCTCGGTCAGCCAGCCTGCAAAGCGGCGGTCGGCCTCCTCCACAAAGCTCTTGCCGAAGCCCCACAGGTTCATGCTGACCGGGGTCTCGCCCGGCAGGTCGGTCCAGCTCTCGCCGCCGTCCTCGGTATAATGGATGCCGCCCGGATAGGTCTCGATGCGGGTCCGCTCGGTGACCTTGTGCAGGGTGCCGTCCGGGTTTGCCTCGCAGACGCCACGGGAGACGCTGCCGTTCTCGGAGACGGTGTTCTTGAGCAGATAGCTCACCATGCAGTAATCGTAGACCGTACCATCCTGATGGGTGGAAAGGTAATCGTAGATGACCTTGAACGCCTCCGGGCCGTAGTAATCATCGGCATTGATGACCGCAAAGGGGCCGTCGATGAGGTCTTTTGCAGCCAGAACGGCGTGGCAGGTGCCCCAGGGCTTGACCCGGTCCGCTGGGATGGTGAAGCCCTCCGGCAGTTCATCCAGCTGCTGATAGGCGTATTTGACGTTCATTGCGCCGGACACCCGGCTGCCGATGGCGGCTTTGAACGCCTCTTCGATCTCGTGCTTGATGACAAAGATCACCGTCTCAAAGCCCGCCCGCTTTGCATCGTAGAGAGAATAATCGATGATGACCTGTCCGTTGGGCCCCACCGGGTCGATCTGCTTCATGCCGCCGTAACGGCTGCCCATACCAGCCGCCATGACCACTAGTACCGGTTTGTTCATAGTTTTCTGCCTCCTGCTCGGTTGCTGTTTTGTTCATTATACTCCACTTTTGCCCCGGCAACAAGGCGCAGCCGTGGTTTTTTGCCGCCAGCGGCTTTACATTCGGCGCAAAAGGCGGTATCCTTTAAATGATTTTGTTTTCCGTTTACTTTCAGGAGGGACCCCATGGACATCCGCCAACTGCATTATTTTTTGGTCCTGTGCGACGAGATGAACTACACCCGGGCAGCCCAGCGGCTTTTTCTTTCCCGGCAGGCGTTGCGGCAGAGCATCACTGCACTGGAAGCCGAGCTCTGCGGCCCGCTGTTCCTCAGCGCACACCACAAGCTTTCTCTGACCGACCGGGGCCTGAGCCTGCAGCGGCACGCCGCCCCGGTGGTAGAGCAGTTCCAGCAGATGCAGGCCGCCCTCCACGCCGAGATCCAGTCGGCTCAGCCGGTGCGGATCGGCATCAGCGTCTCGCTGGTGCCCGACTACCTGCCCGGCCTTGAGACCCAGCTGGACAAGTTCCGCCAGCAATACCCCCACATTGAGATGCGGTTCCGGCTGCTGGACAACGACGTGGTGGCCGACAGCGTAGAGCAGGGTGAGCTGGATGCCGGTCTGGTCATGGATCTGGGCTGTGCTGCCAAGGTGCTGGCCCGCACCACCCTCCGGGCCGACCCCGCCTGCCTGCTGGTGCCCCGGGGCCACGCCTTCTGGGAGAAAGAGAGCGTCCCTCTTGCCGAACTGCGGGGCCAGAAAGTCCTGCTGCCCAGCCTGCGGCAGGATCTGTTTGCCCCCTTCTGGGATGCCTGCGCCCGGGCGGGCTTTGCGCCGGACGCCGAGATCGGTCCCAGCTTCTATCAGGCGTATTATCTGGTGCAGGAGCAGCTGTGCACCTGCCTGACCCGGTACGAACCGGGTTCCCGCCGGGAATTGGACCGGGTGCGGGATGTGCTGCTGGAGGACCTGCCTCCCCTCTGTGTCTCTCTGGTGCAGCGGCGGGATCACGCTTCCGCCTACGTTGACCTGCTCCGCAGCTATCTGATGGACGTGGTGGGAGGCTCTGCCTCCCTGCCGCCCCGCCGGGGCCGCCCTGCCAAGCCCTTCTACAACCGGCCCGTCCTGTCCAGCGTTGCGCCTGAAAAGCCTGCTGCGGCCCACCCGGCACCCGGCACCCAGCTGTCTTTTGCGGGCAGCAATAACTTCCGGGAGCTGGGCGGCTATCCTGCCGACGAGGGCAAGACCGTGAAGTGGGGCCAGATCTACCGGGGCGTGCCTACCGGCCTGCTGACCGGCGATGCGGACCGCAAGCTTCTGGACTCTCTGGGTCTGCGGCTGATCCTGGACCTGCGCAGCGAAGCCGAAGCCGCCAAATGTCCCGACTATGTGCCGGACGGTGCCCGGATGGTCCGGATCTGCGGGCTCTGCCATGCCGACGGCAGCGAGATCGGTTTTTCTCCCGAGGACAAGGCCCTGCTGCTCAAGGGCAAAAAGGATGAGGACCACAACATGGCCGATGCCATGTATGAGCAGATGCTCTTCGGCAACAAGGCATTCCGGGAGCTGTTCCGTGCGCTGGAAGCGGGCGAGACCCCCATCCTCTTCCACTGCTCTGCCGGTAAGGACCGCACCGGCGTAGCCGCTATGCTGATCCTGCTGGCTCTGGGAGCCTCCGATGCGACCATTCAGGCCGATTTCGTTCAGAGCAACGTCTGCCGCAAAGCCGAGCTGGAAGCGGTCTGGGCGCAGCACGCCGATGAGATCGCCGCAGACCCGGCCATGAAAGAGCACTATCTGGGCATCTACGGTGTCTACCCGGAGTCCGTTCCCTTTGTGTTGGGCATCATCCGGAATAAATGCGGCAGCACCGATGCTTACCTTGAGTCCGAATACGGTCTGACCCCCGCCCGGCTCATGCGGCTGCGCCGGATGTATCTGGAAGGATAACGAAATTCTTTAAAAAACGGTTAGGATTACTTGACAATCTGCCAAAACTCTCGTAATATAAGAAGTAGTATGGAATTCATGACGCTGTATGCTGAGCGTTCTGCGAACAAATTTCAATGGGGCTTCATCTGCCCGTTTTTATAAGAGAGTCTTGTAAATCAAAAAGCCGCATCAATGAGCTTGCGGAGTGGGAATGTTCCCGTTCTGCCTGTGTTTTGTTGTCTCTTTTCCGTTGAAAATTGCATCATAGACCGATTTTCCCTGCGCTTTCGCACGGCAGCGTCTCCAGAATTTAGTTGAATTTTGATTTTGACTTTAAGGAGAGTGAACACAATGACCATGATCGCATGGATCGTGGCATTGATCGCACTGGCTGCCGGCGGCGGCGCAGGTTATTTTTATGGCTACAACAACCGTAAAAAGACCGCAGAAGCCCAGATCGGCAGTGCAGAAGCCGAGGCAACCCGGCTGGGGAACGAAGCGATCAAGAC
>CALDNF010000077.1 GCA_937917475.1 uncultured Faecalibacterium sp. | reverse complement strand
ACAGATCGTCGTTTAATACAGAACCCGGCTTACGGTCTATCTCGTTTTCCATTTTTGATGTTCAGGAGCTGCTGCGGCCCTTCGCAGCGGCTCTTTATTTTTTATCCGACAGTCACTTTTCGTTTGGCTGAGAGTGTGGTATACTATGGTCACTCAGGAGCACTATGTTTCAATTGCTCCTGTCCAACTGCGACATTTCAACAAATAAACAGACAGGATGTGAAATCCTCCGATGAAAGATGGTTTTTTGAAAACGGCTGTTCTCTCCCCCGCCCTGCGGGTGGCAGACTGCGCCTATAACACCCAGCAGATCCTTGCACAGCTCAAGGCTGCTGCGGCCCGGGGCGTAAAACTTGCCGTGTTCCCCGAGTTCTGCCTTACCGGCTACACCTGCGGCGACCTGTTTTTGCAGCGCACTCTTCAGCAGGGTGCACTGGAAGGGCTCAGGACCCTGCTGGATGAAAGCCGGGAACTGGACACCGTAGCTCTGGTGGGGCTGCCCCTGATGGTTCACGGCAAGCTGTACAACTGCGCCGCCGTCCTCTGCCGGGGCCGTATTCTGGGCGTGGTCCCCAAAACTTATCTGCCCAATTACGGCGAATTCTACGAAAAGCGGCAGTTCACACCCGGCAGCACCGAGGTTGAGCCCATCACCCTCTGCGGGCAGACGGTGCCCTTTGGCACCTCGCTCCTCTTTGCCTGCCGTCAGATGCCCAGCTTTGTGCTGGGCGTGGAGCTCTGCGAGGACCTGTGGAGTGCGCTGCCCCCCTCTACCTTCCACGCCCTTGCCGGGGCTACCGTCATTGCCAACCTTTCGGCCAGCGATGAGACCGTAGGCAAGGCCGAGTACCGCCGGGCTCTGGTGGAGAATCAATCTGCCCGCCTGCTCTGCGGCTACCTGTACGCTTCTGCCGGTCATGGCGAGAGCACACAGGACATGGTATTTGCAGGCCACGGCCTCATTGCTGAGAACGGCACCCTGCTGGCGGAAGCCAAGCCCTTCTCCGGCGAGTATGCCGAGACCGAGCTGGACTGCCAGCGGCTGGAAGCAGAGCGTGCCCGGAACACCAGCTTTGAGCCCTCCTCCGAGGGCTATCAGACGGTAGAGTTCAACCTCACCCTCACCGAAACACCCCTCACCCGCTGGATCGACCCCACTCCCTTCATCCCCCACGACGCACAGAAGCGGGCCGAACGCTGCGAGCTGATCCTGAAAATGCAGGCCGACGGTCTGGCCAAGCGGCTGGAACACGCCCACGCCAAAACCGCCGTCATCGGCATATCGGGCGGTCTGGACAGCTGCCTTGCCCTGCTGGTGGCCGTCCGTGCCATGAAGCAGCTGGGCCGCCCCACCACCGATGTGCTGGCCGTGACCATGCCCTGCTTCGGCACCACAAAGCGCACCCGCTCCAATGCCGAAATTCTGTGTGACGAACTCAAGGTCTCCTTTACCGAGATCGACATCGCCAACACCGTCCACAGCCACTTTGCTGACATCGGTCAGGACGAAAATGTACTGGATGTGACCTTTGAAAACGGTCAGGCCCGGGTGCGCACCCTTGAGCTGATGGACACCGCCAACCGCACCGGCGGTCTGGTGGTGGGCACCGGCGATCTGTCGGAACTGGCTCTGGGCTGGGCCACCTACAACGGCGACCACATGAGTATGTACGGTGTGAACGCCGGCGTGCCCAAAACGCTGGTCCGGCATCTGGTTCGGTACGAAGCCGACACTGCCGTCTCCGACGCCCTGCGCACTGTCCTGCTGGACATTCTGGACACCCCCGTCTCCCCCGAGCTGCTGCCCGCCAAGGACGGCGAGATCGCACAAAAGACCGAGGACCTTGTGGGCCCCTACGAACTCCACGATTTCTATCTTTATCATGTTCTCCGCTTCGGCTTTGGCCCCGCCAAAATTTTCCGGTTGGCAAAAGCCGCCTTTGCAGGTCGTCCGGAGTATCCGGATGACGTGCTGTACAAGTGGCTGCGGAACTTCTACTGGCGGTTCTTTGCCCAGCAGTTCAAACGCAGCTGCCTGCCCGACGGTCCCAAAATCGGCAGCGTGACCCTCTCGCCCCGGGGCGACTGGCGGATGCCCAGTGATGCCTGCGCTGCCCTGTGGCTGGCCGAGCTGGAGCAGATCCCCCTCAAAGGATAAGCTATGAAACAGAAAAAACTCATCATCAACCTGATCTTTGCCGCCGTGATCCTTGCAGCGGCGGGGGTGCTGCTGTTTCTCCGGAACTCCGGAGTCTCCGGCAGTCCTCTTGCCGCCGAGCTGACTTACGGCGACGCCAACACGGTCCTGCCCATCTCTCTGGACAAGGATGCAGTCTACGACGTGGACACCGGCTATCTGACCGTCCACATTGAAGTAAAGGACGGTGCGGCCCGCTTTGTGGATTCGCCCTGTCCGGATCACATCTGTGAGTCCTACGGATGGCTCACGCAAGAGAACCAGACAGCCACCTGTCTGCCCGCTCGTGCGGTACTGACCATCGTCCCTGTGCCGTAAGCTGCACACAGCAAAAGGAGTAATTTCCATGTCAGACGAATACAAAAAGAACCGTGCCGATGAGGACACCTCACGGCATATCCGCCGGGGCGCACGCCGTCAGGAGCAGGGCACCATTGAGGTAAACAGTGCGGACTTCTTTTCCCCTTCTCCTCAACCCGGCCCCACCCCGCCCAAAAACGATAAAAAGCGTTCGACACCGTCC
>CALDNF010000076.1 GCA_937917475.1 uncultured Faecalibacterium sp. | reverse complement strand
TTCTTGCAGAGATTGACGATCATATCAAGGGTCTTTTCGCTCTGTTCCATTGTAAATAACATCCTTTCCGTCCGCGGCTGGCTTGCCGTGTCGTATCGTGTTGTGGCGTTGCAGGCAGCTTTCCCGACTGCCATACACTATTACTTTATCATGTTTTGCCCTGTTTGTAAAGGCAGAGAGGACGGCGTCTGCCGTCCTCTCTGTCTTCACTTATGATACTTCATACCGGCGTTGATGGTGCAGGCACGGTAGATCTGTTCCGTCAGCACCAGCCGGGCCAGCTGATGGGGCATGGTGATCCGGCCCATGCTGAACTTGAGGGCCGCTGCCTTTTTCACCTCATCGGACAGACCATGGGAAGAACCGATGACAAAGGCCACATCCCCCGCCCCGCTGTTGGCACGGTCTGCAAGGAACTGTGCCAGCTCATCGCTGGAGATCTGTTTGCCCTCGATGCACATGGCAACGATGGCGGCTCCTTTGCGGACATTGGAGAGGATTGCTCTGCTCTCCTTGTCCAGTGCCTTTTTTACCACGGCGTCGGAGGCATTTTTTTCCTCGATCTTTTCTTCCGGCAGTTCAATGATCCGGAAACTGGCAAACGCCGCCAGCCGCTTCTGATACTCGGCCACGCCCTCAGCAAAATACTTTGCATTGAGCTTGCCCACACAAATCAAATCAATGTTCTGCATATCTTCTCTCTTTCTGGCGGTCTCACGTCCCGGAATCTTCCTGCCTGCCCGGCGGGCCGGGAGTTTCTCCGAGGACCGTCCGCTGGGGTGGGACCCTGTTGCTGCGCAGCAGCAATAGGGCGGGCGATGGAATGGCCCGATTCGTGTCCGAGGAGAAAGCTCCCGGAACGCTGCCCAGACGTTCGTCCTCTTACAGCAAGCTCATCTGCTCGCCTTCATCCTCCGCCCGGACAAGGGCACCGGCGGCAGGCAGGCTGCGGACACGATAGCGGTGGGGATTGGCCAGTTCCAGCGTATCCGCCGGGACAACCGACGCAATGTGCTGGTTCTTTTTCAGGGTGACCACTGCCACGCCCTGACTGTCCCTCGTGGTCTTGGATGCGATCTGTGCCGTGCCCACCAGCAGCATCCGGCCTGCTGTGGTCCGGATGGCAAGCTCTGTGTCCTCGGCCTGATAGAGCATCACGGCCAACGGCTCCTTGTCGCAGTAGGCTTTCAGCAGCTTGCGGCGGTTCTGCTTGGTGGCATAGGATGCCAGCGGGATCTTTGCGCACTTGCCGCTGGCAAAGAAGAAGAACATGAAGCCGGTGTAATCTGCCGTGATGACCATGGAGAGGATGTTCTCTCCCTCGTCCATGCCCAGACGGCCCGGCAGGTAGATGCCCATCTGGGCCACCTTGCCGTCCTCCAGCTCTGCCAGACGCACCTTGTATACCTGCTGTTTGTCGGTAAAGAACAAGGATTCCACATTATTTCTCGTCTCGATCTGCTGGATAATCTCGTCGCCCTCCTTGAGCTTGTGGGCACCGGCGGTGCGCAGGCTCTGGGGCGGGATCTTTTTAAAGTAGCCCTCCCGGGTAAAGAACACCGTGACCGGATAATCGGGCACCGCCTCTTCTTCCTGAGAGCTCTCATCCTCGGGCAGCTCGTAGAGGATCTCACTGCGACGGGGCTGACCGTATTTCTTAGCCACACCGTTCAGCTCGTTGATGATGATGCGGCGGATGCGGGCGGGCTTTGCCAGAATATCGTTGAGGTCGGCGATGTCCTTTTCCAGCTGCTCGATCTCACTAGTCCGCTTGAGGATGTATTCCCGGTTCAGGTGGCGGAGCTTGATCTCCGCCACATAGTCTGCCTGCACCTCGTCGATGCCAAAACCGATCATCAGGTTGGGCACCACCTCAGTTTCTTCCTCGGTGGTGCGGATGATGTGGATGGCCTTATCGATATCCAGCAGGATGGCGGCAAGACCCTGAAGCAGATGGAGCCGCTTTTCCTTGCCGTGGAGATCGTAATAGGTGCGGCGGCGGACG
This sequence comes from uncultured Faecalibacterium sp., assembly GCA_937917475.1. Classification (GTDB taxonomy): domain Bacteria; phylum Bacillota; class Clostridia; order Oscillospirales; family Ruminococcaceae; genus Faecalibacterium. The sequence continues at coordinate 1,566 of CALDNF010000076.1, read as the reverse complement.
CACTCCGTGCGGAATGCCGTCCACTCCTTCAGAATTTCCCGCACACCCATGACCCGGGGCTGGCCGGAGACGAGGATGTTGAAATTGCAGCTGAAGCTGTCTTCCAGCGGAGTGTTCTTGTAAAGCTTTGCCATCAGCTTTTCCGGGTCCACGCCCCGCTTGAGGTCGAGGGTGAGCTTGAGGCCGTTCAGGTCGGTCTCATCCCGCATATCGCTGATCTCTTTGATCTTACCGGCCTTGACCAGCTCGGCGATCTTATCCATAATGGCTTCCACGGTGGTGGTGGGCGGGATCTGGGTGATCTCGATCATGTTCTCGCCCGGGACCACGTTATACCGTGCCCGGACCTTCACGCTGCCCCGGCCATTCTCGTAGATCTCCCGCATCTGGGCTTCGTCGTACAGAATCTGACCGCCGCCCACAAAATCCGGAGCGGGCATGGTGGTGCCGATGTCGTGATTCGGGTCCTTGATGAGGGCCACCGTGGTGGCGCAGAGCTCTGCCAGATTGAAGGAGCAGATGTTGCAGGCCATGCCGACGGCAATGCCCAGCGTGTTGTTGGCCAGAATGGTGGGGAAAGTCACCGGAAGAAGGGTGGGTTCAGTGGTGGTGCCGTCGTAGTTGGGCACAAAGTCCACGGTCTCCTTGTCGATGTCCCGGAACAGTTCTTCACAGACACCTTCCAGCTTTGCCTCGGTGTATCGGGCCGCAGCGCAGGACATATCCCGGCTGTATGCCTTGCCAAAGTTTCCCTTGCTGTCCACATAGGGCACCAGCAGGCTCTCATTGCCCCGGCCCATCCGGACCATGGTATCGTAAATGGCGGCATCGCCGTGGGGGTTCAGGTGCATGGTGCTGCCCACAATGTTGGCCGATTTGGTTCGTGCACCCTTGATCAGGCCCATGCCGTACATTGTATAGAGCAGCTTGCGGTGCGCCGGTTTGAAGCCGTCGATCTCAGGCAGGGCCCGGCTGACGATGACGCTCATGGCATAGGGCATATAGTTGGTTTCCAGCGTCCGGGTAATGGGGTCCTCCAGCACGCTGCCCGCATTTAAAATTTCAACGCCGTCACCCAGCTGCGGCCGGATGGGCTTTGCGGCTTTCTTGGTCGTTTTTTTTGCCATTGTTTATCCTCTTTTAAGATACATCCAGATCATCCAGATATTCTGCGCCGTGCTCTGCAATATGCTCCTTGCGTCCGGCAAGGTTATCGCCCAGCAGCACATCAAATACCCGGGCCGTTTCCATCACGTCGGTGGGCATCACCTTGATGAGGCGGCGGCTCTCAGGATTCATCGTGGTCAGCCACATCATTTCGGGGTCGTTCTCGCCCAGACCTTTGGAACGCTGGATGGTATATTTCTTGTCGCCGATCTCCTGCAGGAAGGTGGCCTTTTCGGGCTCCGTGTAGGCAAAATAGGTGCGGTCTTTTGTGGTGATCTCGTACAGCGGCGACTCTGCAATGTAGACATAGCCCTCGTTGATGAGGGTGGGAGTCAGGCGGTAGAGCATGGTCAGCACAAGGGTGCGGATCTGGTAGCCGTCCACATCGGCATCGGTACA
>CALDNF010000075.1 GCA_937917475.1 uncultured Faecalibacterium sp. | reverse complement strand
CCTACACGACGCTCTTCCGATCTTCCCGCAGGGCGGGCAGGGTCTTTTTGGTCAGCTCGGCATCAGCCTCACTCCGGACACCAAACATCGTGCCGTCGATCTTTCCGTCCAGATAACCGGAGGTGAATCCGGAGCGGCTGAAGGCATTTTTCAGCAGATCCCGGTCATAGGCACGGCCCTCCCGGCCCGCAAGGCAGGCACTGACCGCTGCCGCCACATACTCGGGCGTGCGCAGACGGCCTTCGATCTTTGCCGATGCTACGCCCAAAGCCTGCAATTTGTCCAGCTTGTCAATGGAAGAATTATCCTTCAGCGACAGGTGATGGAGCCGCCCCGGCTTGCCCTCAGGCAGAGCGTTGGCCTCAAAAGGCAGGCGGCAGGGCCCGGCGCAGGAGCCCCGGTTGCCGCTGCGTCCGCCCAGAAACGCCGACATGTAGCACTGGCCGCTTATGCTCATGCAGAGGGCACCGTGGATAAAGCACTCGGTCTCAATGCCGCAGTGCTTGGTGATATGCTCCACCTCAGGCAGGCTGAGCTCCCGGGCCAGCACCACCCGGGTAAAGCCCAGCTCTTTCAGTTCCAGCGCACCCTGCAGGGTGTGGACGCTCATCTGGGTGGAGCCGTGGCGGGGCAGCTGGGGGGCGATCTTTCCGATCAGCGTTGCCACCGCAAGATCCTGACAGATCACGGCATCGGCCCCGCTGGCGGCAACCGCCCGCACTGCATCGGCAAGGGCATCCAGCTCCCCGCCGTAGACGGTGGTATTCAGCGCCACATGAACTGCCACGCCCCGGGCATGGCAGAAGCGGACCACCTCTTTCAGGCTGTCTGCGTCAAAATTTCCGGCACCAGTCCGGGCATTGAAACCCGAAAATCCCAGATAAACAGCATCCGCTCCGCTGAACACCGCTGCACGCAGCATCTCTTCACTGCCCACCGGGGCAAGGATCTCAATCTTCGGCATGGCTGTTCCCCTCTGCGTTCTCCGCTTCCCTGTTCCGTGCTTCCTTGGCCTTCATCCGGGCCAGCTGCTCCCGCAGGGCATCATTTTCCCGATGAAGCGTTTCATTTTCTGTCCGCACCTTATCCTCGGCCAGCTTTGCCCGGGCGGCATCGGCAATGTAATCCTGAATCTGGCTGCGCATATTCTCTGCGCTTCCGGCACTCTTGCGGTACTCGTCCAGATAATCCATGGCGCAGAACACGGCGGCCTTGGTCACCGAGAGGTTTGCGTTGTCATCCAGCAGCTTTGTGATATCCTCATCCAGCTTTTTTGCCAGCGAGTTGACATAAGTTTCCGTGTCGGTGGTCGCAATGGCGTAAGGCGCACCGGCAATGATCACTCTCACTTTATTTACCATTCTATCCTCACTTCGCACAGCCTTTCTGCTCATGGCCCGAAACTCGTCCCGGTTTTTCCGGTATGCTGCGCCGTTTTCCGGCGTTTTCGGCCCACAAACCCGGCCATCCGGGGGCCGAAGGCTGCGGCTTTTCTGTATCGGTAACGTCTTGAACGGAGTTTCCCGCCGAATTACCCGGCCCTTTTGCCGGTTCCGGCCTCCAATGAGAGCTCCGCCTTTTCCTATTATAATATAAATAGTGCTCGAGAAAAAGTGCTATTTTTGAATTTTTGGCAGATTTGTCAGAAAGTTCACCCCAAAAATGGTACTAACAACAAAAATAGGGGCTTTTTCTTGCAATCAGCGGCTGAACATACTATAATAATAGCGTTGTTGTGTGATTGGCCCCGCTATAGAGGAGATCGGCCAAACTTTTGCAAGAACTTATTACACGTTATCGCATATGCGGATAGGAGTTCATTTATGACTACGAAGGAATTTGCGAAAATTCTTCAGGACAAGCTGACCAGCGAGTACGGCGTGGACCTGAGCGTTGCTTCCAACCAGCAGATCTACCGTGCGCTGGCCCTGATCTGCCGCCAGATGATGAGCGAGAACCACAAAAAGTTCCAGTCCAAGGCCATCGGCACCGGCACCAAGCAGGTCTACTACCTCTGCATGGAGTTTCTGATGGGCCGCAGCCTCAAGATGAGCCTGTTCAATCTGGGCCTGAACGAAGTCGCTCAGAAGGTTCTGGCCGATGCGGACATCAGCATCGACGGCATCTATGAGGAAGAGCCCGATGCCGGTCTGGGCAACGGCGGTCTGGGCCGTCTGGCTGCCTGCTATCTGGACGGCATGGCCACCACCGGCATCTGCGGCACCGGCTACTCCA
>CALDNF010000074.1 GCA_937917475.1 uncultured Faecalibacterium sp. | reverse complement strand
TTTATGTCTTTTCCTTGTACTTTTGGCTACTTTTTACTTTTCAGATACACCTTAGGAAGCCCCCGCCCCCTTTATTGTTTCTTCCTGACAAGCCTACCACATTCTTTCCCAGCGTACAAGGGGGGCCATCTTTTCCGTTCTTTTGCCAGATTTTTCCTGTATTTTGCGGCAAAGTCCTTTTTATACCCCGAAAAGTATGATATACTGGAGCAAATAAACCAGCTTTTCAGCTGTGCGCCCTGACCGGCGCAGAGGAGGATTCTCCATGAACCACACCGACACCTGGAACAAGCCCAGCCATACCCTGTTCCAGCGGATGCTCATCATCCTGCTGGTCATCGGCATCGCCATTCCCTTTCTGTTCACCCTCATTCAGATGGGCGTCTTTGCGGGCGAACCGGTGGTAGACACCCCCATCACCGTCACAGACCCGGATGCCCCGGTGCTTCGGGTGGCTACTGACTACGATTTCTGCCCCAACTCCTACATCAACTCGGATGGACAGCTTTCCGGCCTGTACATCGAGATCATCACCGAAGCCGCAAACCGGATGGGCGTCCGGCCTGAGTTCAAAACCGGCGAGTGGCTGGAATGTCGGCAGATGCTCACCGACAACGAGGTGGATGTGCTGCTGGGCCTTGAGATCTTCTCCAATATGGAGGGTGCCCTCCGCACCATCCCCATCTGCTCGGACGAACTGCGGGTCTATGGCCGGGACTCCATTGACAGTGCCGCTTCTCTGGCGGGCAAGCGGGTGGCCCTGATGGCCCGGTCGGTCATTGCCGCCACCTATGATCTCCAATGCACTTACGTTGAATATTTTACCAACACCGAAATTTTACAGGCTGTGGAAAATGGCGAGGTGGACTACGGCATCTGCCATGCCGCCGTCTCCTCTAAGATCATCCAGAAAAACGGCTTTCATCTGCAGGCCAGCCTGCCCATCGCCAAGAGCTACCCGGCTCTTGCCGTGGACGATTCCCGACCGGAACTGCGGGACCAGCTGAACACTGTCTTGCAGGAAATGTCCCGTGACGGCACCATCGGCCGGCTGCAAAAAAAGTGGATCACGGATTTCACCAAAAACAAATCCTTTGCCTATGTGCTCAAGAGCAACGAGCTGTTCTACTTCACGTTCTGCTTTGGTATCCTTGTAGTAGCAGGCATCTGCATTGCATTCCGGATGCTGGAACGGCAGCAGAACGCCTACATCCAGACCCTGCTGAACTACCAGCAGCAGCTCAAACGCTCCAATGACGAAGCCAATCAGGCCAACCGGGCCAAGAGCGAATTTTTGTCCCACATGAGTCACGACATCCGCACCCCCATGAACGGCATCATCGGCATGGCAGAGATGATCCGCCGCAACGAGGATAAGCCGCCGGTGGTGGACGAATGTCTGGACAAGATTGACGCCGCATCCCGGCATCTGCTCTCTCTGCTGAACGATGTGCTGAGCATGAGCGAGCTGGAACACGGCAAGGTCCGGCTGGAACGCAAGCCTTTTGATCTGCAGGAAGAGCTGCACACCATTGAAACCATTGTGGAGGAGCAGCGAAAGGAATATTCCATTGCTTTTGCCGTCCATGCCGATGGGCTCACCCACACCAACCTGCTGGGCAGCCCGCTCCATCTGCGGCGCATCCTGCTCAACCTCATCAGCAACGCCATCAAGTATAACAAAAAAGATGGCCGGGTGGACCTGACTGTGCAGGAACTGAGCTGTGACGGCTCCCACGTCCGCTATCAGTTCACCGTGGCAGATACCGGCATCGGCATGAGCCCGGAATTCCTGCAAAAAAACCTCTACCAGCCCTTCACACAGGAAAACAACAACATCCGCACCAACTATCAGGGCACCGGCCTTGGAATGTCCATCGTCCATGAACTGGTCAAAGCCATGGGCGGTACCATCCGGGTACAGAGCACGCAGGGTATCGGCACCACATTCACGGTCAACCTCAGCTTTGAGCAGAACCCCCATGCACAGCCTGCGGCCTGCACCCCCTCCACCCCTGCCGACATTTCCGGCGTGCGGGTGCTGGTGGTGGAGGACAATGAGCTGAACCGTGAGATTGCTCAGGCCATGCTGGAAAACGCCGGTGCTGTGGTAACCACCGCCGTCAACGGCAAAGAAGCCGTAGACCTCTTTGCCGCATCGGCCCCCCGCAGCATCGACGCCATCCTTATGGATATCATGATGCCGGTGATGGACGGTATGGCAGCAGCGCAGGCCATCCGTGCCCTGCCCCGGCCCGATGCAAAGACCGTGACCATCATCGCCATGACGGCCAATGCCTTTGAAGAGGACAAGCGCAGAACCCTGGAATCCGGCATGAACGCCCACCTGACCAAGCCTGTGGACCCGGCACTTCTCCATGCCCTGCTTGCCCCCTGCCGGAAAGCAACCTCCTGAACGCACCAGCGGGGAACCCACAAATCTGTGAGTTCCCCGCTCTATTTTTGAAAAATTCGCAGGAACCTCTTGACCTGAACTCAACTTTAAGTGCTACAATAAAGATGTCAAAAAAAAATTTCGGGACCAACACACAGGAGATTTCTTATTATGGAAAAGATCGTACAGACCGCAGGACGCAATGCGCTGGGCACCTTTGCCCCCGCCTTTGCCCATTACAACGACGACGTTCTCTTTGGCGAGAACTGGAACGATGACGGCATCGATGTCAAGACCCGCAGCATCATCACTGTTGTGGCTCTGATGGCTTCCGGCGTGACCGATTCTTCCCTCAAGTTCCATCTGCAGAACGCCAAAGCCCACGGCGTGACCCAGAAGGAAATTGCCGCTGTCATCACCCATGCAGCATTTTACGCCGGCTGGCCCAAGGGCTGGGCGGTGTTCAACATGGCAAAAGAGATCTGGGAAGTGGAGCCGGAGGACGAGAGCGCAAAGGCAAAGCATCAGGCTTCGATGATTTTCCCCATCGGCGAGCCCAACACCGCCTTCTCCAAGTATTTTGTAGGTCAGAGCTACCTTGCCACCATCTCCGCCTCGCAGGTCGGCATCCACAACGTGACCTTTGAGCCCGCTTGCCGCAACAACTGGCACATCCACCACGCCAAGACCGGCGGCGGCCAGATTCTGGTCTGCGTTGCGGGCCGGGGCTACTATCAGGAGGAAGGCAAGGAAGCTGTGGAGATGCTGCCCGGCGACTGCATCAACATCCCTGCCGAGGTCAAGCACTGGCACGGTGCCGCTCCGGACAGCTGGTTCTCCCACCTTGCCGTGGAAGTTCCCGGCACTGAGTGCTCCAACGAGTGGTGCGAGCCGGTCTCCGACGAGGACTACAACAACCTGAAATAATCTCTTTTACAGTAAAGCAGCCGCTTCCTTTCTGCGTGGAAGCGGCTGCTTTGTTCGTATTCAAGCTGTTTTTTCTTTGTGTTCCAGATAAAGGTAAAATCCCACATTCAGCAAAATACCCACTGCGGTGGAAGTGGGAACTGCCAGACCGATCATGGTCAGGCTGGCATCGGGCTGGATGCTCATGACGTAGGCCATCGGCAGACGGACCAGCAGCGTCTGCACAAGGCCCTGAATCATGACCCATACCGTTTTATCATTGCCGTTGAAGTAGCCAACCATACTGAACAGCACCGCCGTAACAACGGTCTCAGGGGCAAAGCCTTTAAGGTAAGCATAACCCTTTGCAACCACCGCTGTATCTGCGGTAAAAATACCAGCCAGCAAATCGCCCTTGAACCACACCAGCGCAAACACCGCCACGCCGAACACCAGCCCAATGCCGATGCCGGTAAACATCGCCTTCTTTGCCCGCTTTTTCTGGCCTGCGCCAATGTTCTGGGAAACAAAAGAGGCCATGGACTGCATCAGGGAGCTGGGAATGAGCATGGCAAAGTTGACGATCTTGCAGGCAACACCGTAACCCGAGGACGCTTCCAGCCCCAGCCGATTGACAAAAGCACAGAGAGCCAGAAAAGACAGCTGGGTCAGGAATTCCTGCAACGCCAGCGGCAGGCCAATGCCCAGAAATTTGCGGCACTGCGAGTTAAATTTAAAATCAGATTTTTTGATCACAAAAGGCAGCTGCTTTTTCAGCAGCAGCACCACGGCGCAGACCACGCTGACCGCCTGCGCTGCCACGGTGGCAATAGCCGCACCCGCTGCGTCCAGATGGAAGCCTGCCACCAACAGCAGATCGCCAAAAATGTTGACGATGCAGGCCACCAGAACAAAGATCAGCGGAGATTTACTGTCGCCCAAGCCACGGAAGATCGCCGAGAGCAGATTATAGGCCACAATAAAGAAGATGCCCCCGCCGCAGATGCGGACATAGGTCGCCGTCAGGGCAACAGCCTCTTCCGGGGCCTGCATCAACACTGAGATGGGCCGGGCGAAGCACACCATCAGCACAAACAGAACGGCAGCGATCAAGGTAAAGACAGCCGCTGCACCCCCGATGACCTGTCCGATAAACTCTGGCCGCTTTTCTCCCAGATACCGGGCGATCAGGACGGTGATGCCCATAGCCAGCTGAGTGACCACAAAAGTGACGAGGTTGAGCACCTGACTGCCCGTAGAGACCGCCGACAGACCCGAGGTAGAACCAAATCGTCCCACCACCAGCAGATCCACCGCACCGTAAGCCGCCTGCAAAACCAGCGCACCCAGCACCGGCAGCATGAACGCCACCAGTTTTTTCAGGATACTGCCCTGGGTAAAATCCGCTTTTTCACTTGTCAAGAGAATTTCTCCTTTCGCTCATGATCTGATAAAATTTTTCGATGGTACGGATCGTGCACTCAGCATCCTCGTCAGAGATTCTCTCCATATAAGGGGCCAGTGCACGGAAATACTCTTCGTTGTACTTCTTTGAAAGAGCCTTTCCTGCCTCTGTAGCAGTAATATAGGTCACCCGGCCATCTTCCTCCGAAGCGCACTTTTTCAGGCAGCCTTTGCTCTCCATCTCTTTTACTGTCCGGGTCACGCCGGGCCGGGGCAGAGCCAGTACATCGCTGATATCTGACACTTTGACCCGCATCCCCTGCCCTTCCAGCCTCTGTATCACATCCAGATACTGAATATATGCCGATGTGATTCCATCCGGCAGGGACGGGAGCATCTCCCGGGCCCGCTTTGCCAGATAACAGGCATCCATCATCTGCTTGATGCGTTCAACCTTCATTTTTGCCCCCTCAAAAAAGCTACCAATGTTAATTACCAGTGATAATTATACTCCACCTCCCAGATTTGTCAAGAGTTTCTGGCTGCACAGACAACGCTGTCGCTCCTTTTCATTCTTGCGCAGAAAATGGCGGTGCACCCAACAAGATGCACCGCCATTTTCTGCTTTTTATCAGAGTTTTCCTCCATACACCGGAAAGCCGCTGCTCATGCCGTAGCTTTCGATCTTCTTAAAGTGCTTGAGGATCTCCATATCCTCTGCACGGATGGCAAAATCCACCTCGGCGTTGGTTTTCATGTGGGCGGGATTTGCGGTCTTGGGCAGGGACACCGCACCCAGCTGCATTGTATACCGGATGCAGAGCTGGGGCACCGACACACCGTACTTTTGGGCCATGGCTTCGATCTCCGGCTGGTGCAGGATCTCGCCGTGGGCAATGGGAGAGTATGCCTCCACTACAATATCATTTTTCTGGCAGAACTCTACCAGTTCCAGTGGGGTGTTGCTGATGTGAAGCAGGATCTGGTTGACCATCGGCTTGATCTCGCAGGCTTCCATCAGACTGTTCAGGTCTCCAATCTGGAAGTTAGAAACACCGATGGCACGCAGCTTTCCAGCTTTATAAGCCTCTTCCAGCGCACGCCATGCAGCACGGTTGCCCTCCACATAGCGGTCCTCGCACTGGTTCACCTTGTCCCAAGGCTGGGGGCTGTGAATGATCATCATATCCAGATAGTCCAGCCCCATCTTTTTCAGCGTTGCATCAAT
>CALDNF010000073.1 GCA_937917475.1 uncultured Faecalibacterium sp. | reverse complement strand
TACATCGGCTAGTATATCAGCCTTCCAAGCTGAGGAGGTGGGTTCGATTCCCATTACCCGCTCCAACAAAAAGAGCTCAGATTCGTTGGAATCCGAGCTCTTTTTGTTTTCTGTCACAGCCGTTCATAACAACACCCTCGCCCCGGCGAGCAGTTCACTGCTTTTGCCAAAGGCGAGGGTGTATGCATTTGATTTACTTGCCGGAGCGGGCGTTTTTCTTTGCCAGCTCATCCCAGACCGGGAGGTTCAGACCCATGGTCTCGGAGGTAAAGGGAGTGCCGTCTTTCTTTTCAAAGTGACGGTAGGCCCGCAGCACATACTTGAAGCCAATGTACTGGAGCGGCAGGTTGCAGTAGACCATCAGGATATTTGCAAAATCGCTCAGGTCCCACAGTGCGCCCAGATCCATGCCTGCGATATTGGTAATGACACCAAAGCTGATGACCACCAGACAGAGCACACGCACAGCGTTAATGAACACCGGCTTGCTGGAAATACGGTTTGCGCACATCTCAGTAAAGGACATGAAGCCCAGCAGGCAGGTGAACGCAAACAGACCGAAGCAGACGCTGACCAGCAGGGTGACCAGATTGTACAGCAGGCCGCTGCTGCCAGTCAGGGCACCGCAGGAGGCAAGGAACTTATCCAGCTTGCCCAGTGCAAACCATGCGTCGACATTTTCGGTGAGCCAGACCCGGCCCATGATGACCACAAAACCAGTCAGGGTGCAGATGACGATGGTATCCAGGAACACGCCCAGAGCCTGCACGCAGCCCTGCTCACAGGGATGCTCCACTTCGGCAGCAGCGGCAGGCATGGTGATGGTACCTTGACCTGCCTCATTGGACATCAGGCCCCGCTTGATGCCCTGACTCAGTGCCAGACCAAAAGCTCCGCCAAAGACGGCGGCAGGCTTGAAGGCCTGACCAAAGACAGCTGCGAAGAACCAGGGGATGCGGGTAAAGTTGCCCACGATAAGGGCGATGACGGTGACAACATAGATGACGGCCATGACCGGCACCACCTTATCGGTGACCTTGGTGACCTTCTTGATGCCGCCAAAGCTGATGATGGCCGTCAGAACGATCAGAACTGCAAAGGACACCCAGTAGAGGGTGGAGTTGGTGGCGATGGTCTTGCCGGTGACAGTCTGGGCAATGGCACCCACTGCCGAGATGGTGTTGAAGCCCTGTGCCGGGAAGCAGAGCAGTGCATAGACGATATACAGCAGGCTCAGTGCCACGCCGACCCAGGCAGCATCCTTGAGCAGCTTGCGGCCATAGAACGGCATACCGCCCACATACTCATCGTCCCGTTTCTCCTTGAAGATCTGAGACAGGGTGGACTCAGCAAAGGAGGTCGCCATCCCGAAGAAGGCCGAGATCCACATCCAGAACAGGGCACCGGGGCCGCCGATGGAAATGGCACCGGTGACGCCCAGAATATTGCCCGGGCCCACACGCATGGCGGTGGACAACAGAAACGCTGTCAGAGACGAGATGCCGGTCGAGCTTTCTTTCCGGCGCATCAGGACATGAAGGCCGTACTTGAACCGCTTCACCTGCACGAAGTGGAGCCTGAAGGTAAAGACGATGCCGGTACCCACCAGCAGGATGATGGCCAGACTGAAATTGCCCAGCACAGGGATCGCAGCGTACCAGTCAAGGTTGCAGGGAAAATCCCAGAACCAGTTGGATACGATCTGAATTTTTCCGCAGATCGCATTGACTGCATCAAACAGGGACTGCATAGAATTCCTCCTTTGAAAAGGTCAATTTACAAGGCCCCTCTACCAAGCCTTTCGCCCATTATACCCTATGGCGTCCCCCGCTTCAAGGCAATATTCACAATTTTTTAAAATTTATCCGACGCAAAAAACAGCCCCTCCGGCGCAAAACCGGAAGGGCTGTTCTGAAAACGCTGCGTTATACGGTCGCTTCGTGGGAAATGCTGGGTGCGCCGCCGGCCAGCTCCTCAGCTGTCAGGGGCTTTGCTGCCGGAGCGGGAGAATTCAGCCGCTCCTTGGCAACGGCCAGCATCAGCTTGATGCGGTTTTCCTGATTGACCTTGGTGGCACTGGGGTCGTAATCGATGGGGGTGATGTTTGCCGCCGGGTAGAGGGCACGGATCTTGTTGACCATGCCCTTTCCCACAATATGGTTGGGCAGGCAGCCGAAAGGCTGTGCACAGACAATGTTGCCGTAACCGCCCTGCACCAGCTCGATCATCTCAGCGGTCAGCAGCCAGCCCTCACCCATCTTGGCACCAAGGGAGATGACACCGTGGGGTTTCTTCACCAGTTCCTTGAAGGGGCCGGGGGCATAAAAGCCTGCATCCGCCGTGGCCTTGAGCATGGAACGTTCCACGCTGTCCAGCCAGTTCAGCAGCTGGTCTGTGCCCAGCTTAATGCCCAGCGCACCGCCATAGAGGACATGATCCTCGCCCATGTTGAAGATACAGTACTGCACAAAGCCCATCAGGCCGGGGAAGTTCACCTCACAGTCCTGACTTTCCAGAAACTTCTGCAGGTCGTTGTTGCCCAGCGGACTGTACTTGACATAAATTTCGCCCACGACACCCATCTTGACCTTGGGCACCCGGGTGACCGGGATGGACGCAAAGTCCTTTGCAATGAGAGGAAATGTGTGCTTCATTTCCCGGGAAGTGTAGCCCTTTCCGGCCAGTAGCACCCGGCCCAGACGCTCCACCCAGAGGTCCACCATCTTGTCGGCAGCACCCTCTTCGTTCTCATAGGGAGCCACCTGATTCCGCAGAGCGCAGAGCAGGTCGCCGTAGAACACGCAGGCGATGGCACGGCGGGCCAGCGGCAGGGTCATCTGGAAGCCGCTGTCCTTCTCAAGGCCCGAGAAGTTCAGGCTGGC
>CALDNF010000072.1 GCA_937917475.1 uncultured Faecalibacterium sp. | reverse complement strand
ACAAAAGGCTCCCTCTTTGAGGGAGCTGGCACGGCAACGCCGTGACTGAGGGAGTCTCAGGAAAGCCTGATATTAAGCCATCCTCACTTTCTTTCAACATATTCCAAAGAGCAGAACACCCCCTGCGGTCCCGCAAGCCGTAGGGGGTGTTCTGTTGTTTTGGATTGTGTTTTGTTAAATGACCGTTGAGATCATGACAAAGTTTTCGCAGCCGAAAAGAGATAAATGCAAAAGAGATTGACCGCCCACAGTCTACCAAACTCAGCGGTCAATCTCTTTGACTAACGAGGAACGGGAGCTGACGATCTTGCAGTCAGTGCCCTTTTCTGTTTGTAGTATAGTTGATTTTTTGCGGGTTGTCAAGCGGAGAAAAATTCAGATCAGCCCCAGCACCGTTGCGCTGCATGGGGCCAGCGTGACAGAGCCGGTCAGGATCTGGCTTTTGCCCCGCCACAGGCTGGAAGAAGTGCCGTCGCTCAGCAGTTTCCAGCTGCCCTCGGGCAGAGGGACGGCGGGGGTGTCGGCGGTGGGGTTGTAAAAGACGCAGAGAGCCCGCCACCAGCTGCCGTCGCCGGGCAGGGCAGGCAGGGTCCAGCCCACCAGCGGCTGCTCCAGAGAGAAGAACCGGATGGCCTCCGGGGCGGTGCGGTCAGCGGAACTCAGCCGGGGAAAGGTGGCCCGCAGCCCGATGAGGCCCCGGTAATAGTCCACAAGGCTGTGGAACTGCTGGGCACGTTTCCAGTCCAGCCGGTTCAGGGCGGGGGAAGAACGGTAGCTGTTGCCCTGCCCTTTTTTGGTGCGGGCAAATTCCTCGCCTGCCTGCCAGAAGGGCAGCCCCATGCTGGTCAGGATGATGCCCGCCGCCAGCCGGTTCTGGGCCAGTGCAGCGGGGTCGGTGGCGGTGAACTCGGGATGGGGGTACCGCACCATCAGCAGCTTGTCCCAGAGGGTGAAATTATCGTGGGCCGAAACGTAGCTGACGATCTGCGCCGGGCTGTGGGGCGGCAGACGGTCGCTGCGGCACCATGCCGCCACGGCACCGCCCACGTCCCAGAAGGAATCCGGCTTGCCCTCCACATAGCCCGGCTCCCGGGCGTTGAAACACCCGCCCTTGATGGCATCCCGGGTGTTGTCGCAGAAGATGCCGATCCGCTCATTGAGCATGGACAGGTTGTTTTTGTTGGCTTCGTACCGGCGCAGGGCACTGCCGCCGCCCTGCCATGGCTCGCCGTACATCAGGATGCTCCGCCCGCCGGGCAGCTTGTCCAGCTCGGCCCGCAGCTCGTTCATGGTGTCCACATCGTAAAGGCCCATCAGGTCGAACCGGAAGCCGTCGATGTGGTATTCCTGCGCCCAATAGAGCACCGAGTCGATGAGATACCGCCGGGCCATGGGCCGTTCGCTGGCAAACTCGTTGCCGCAGCCGCTGCCGTTGGAAAAGCTGCCGTCCTCGTTCTGCCGGAAGAAATAATAGGGTGTGGTATTGTTGAGGACATTTTCATTCCGGTACATATGATTGTACACCACGTCCATCACCACACCAATGCCTGCGGCGTGGAGGGCGGCGATCATCTGTTTGCACTCCCGCAGCCGCACCTCGCCCCGGAGAGGGTCGGTGGAGTAGCTGCCCTCCGGCACGTTGTAGTTGGTGGGGTCATAGCCCCAATTGTACTGCCGGGTCAGGGGGCGGCTCTCGTCCACGCTGCCAAAATCAAAGATGGGCATGAGCTGGACATAGCCCACCCCCAGCCGCCGCAGATAGTTCATGCAGGTGGGGTGGACACCGTCGGAGTTGAGGGTGGTGCCCTGCTGGGTAAAGGCTAAAAATTTGCCCCGCCATGCCGGACGGATGCCGCTGGCCGGGTCCTGCGAGAAGTCTCGCACCGAGACCTCCCACACCGAACGCCGCTCCGGGGGGATGACCGGACGCTGGTCCTTTTCCCAGCCCGGCGGGTCGATGCGGGCAAAATCAACGATCATGCTGCGGTTTCCGTTCACGCCTGCCGCCCGGGCATAGGGGTCACCGGTCTCCCGCAGGCCGGTTTCGGTCTGGACGGTAAAGGTGTAGTAGCGGCCGTGCTGGTCCCCGGGCAGGTAGACCGACCATACGCCCTGCGGGCCTTTTTCCAGCGGCATGGAGCCTATGCAGGCCCCGCCGTCGCCCCGGCGGTAAAGGTTCACCATGACCTGCCGGGCCGTGGGGGCCCAGAGCCGCAGGCGGGTGCCGGCGGGGGAATATTCAGGCCCCAGCGGGCCGTAATAGCAGGTTTGCTGCGCAAAGGCTTCGCTCTCAAACAGAGCTTTCCATTCCGCAGGAGTTTTCATTGTGCGCACACCCTTCTTATCATAGCGATGGATTTGTATAGAAATAGTGTACCCGCCCGAAAGGTCATTTTCAAGAGTTTTCTTGCAAATATCTCCAAAGTACACTATACTGAGAAAAAACAACGCATGGAGGCGGCTATGGGATACACGAACGATTGGGAAACTCTGATGAACGGAGTGTTCGGTGCAGGCGGAAAGCTGAAATTCGGCGGCCCGGTCCAGCCGGAAAAAGAGACGGCGGAGCCTGCCCCCAAGGCGGGCGGCAGTCTGCCGGACCTCAACGCCGCCCTGCTGGCCCAGCAGAAGGAGCTGGATGCCCTGCTCAAAAAGCAGAACGCCGCATTGAAGCAGAAGGACAGCAGCACACAGGCCGCATTGGAGGACAGCCGTCAGCTGCTCCGGGAGATGGAAAACGATGGCCTGCTGGCAAAAGGCACCAGTGAGGCAAAGGCGGAGCATCTGGGCAGTTTTGAGGGCCTTGCCGCCGAGGTGAAAAAATCGGTGCTGGGGCAGGATGCCTTTGTGGACAGCGTGGTGCGGGCCATGCGCCGCCCCTTTGTGCTGGGCACCGAGATGCCCGCCGCCCGGAATGTCATCCTCATCACCGGCGGCAGCGGCACCGGACGGCATTTTGCTCTCCGTGAGACGGCCCGCTGCATGGCAGTGCGGGGCCTTTTGCAGAGCGATAAAATTGCCTCCCTTGATCTGGCCCTCTACCCCAATTCCGGCACCGAAAAGCTCTTTTTACAGGACCTCTACGCTGCCCTCCATGCTCCCGGAGAGATCGTGGTGTTTGAGCACTACGAGAGCTGCTATCCCGGCTTTTTAAAGACCCTTTCCGATCTGGCCGTAAAGGGCAGTGCACCCCTGTCCAGCCGGTATCTGGTCAACAAAGAAGGCATCCTTGTGGATGCGGGCACGGCTCTGGCCCCGGGGGCAGTCAGCTGTATTGACCCGCAGGGCAAGTATCTGGTGTTTTTCTCTAACAAGGGCCGGGATGCACTGGCAGATAAGTTCGGCGCAGCGTTCGTTTCGGCTCTGGGAGACGTCTGCGAGACAACCCCATTTGCCCGGGAGGACCTTGCCGCCCTTGCGGCGCAGCAGCTCAATGCGCTGGCGGCAAAAGTCAACACCCGGCTGGGGCTGAGCCTTTCCGCCGGGGCTGATGTGCGGGACTATGTTGCGGCGCAGTGCAGCCCCAAACAGGGGGCCGCAGGGCTTTCGGCCTGCTGCGATAAAATGTTCCGGGCGTTGAGCGAGTTCTGCCTTCAGACTGATGCAGCCCTTTCCGGCACGGTCGCCCTGACCGCCCGGCCGGATGGCATCGATTTTGCCCTTAACGGCGCAGAGCCCCGGAAGCTCTTTGACCTCCTGCCCGCCGAGTACACCGGGGCCGTGGAGGAGATCAAGGCAGAGCTCAACGAGCTGGTGGGTCTTGCGCCGGTCAAGGAGTATGTGTTCGGCCTTGCGGACAACATTCAGGTGCAGCAGCGGCGGGCGGCGGCAGGCTTCAAGACCGCCAGCCTGTCTATGCATATGATCTTTACTGGAAACCCCGGCACCGGCAAGACCACCATTGCCCGGCTGGTGGCAAAGTACCTCAAGGCCATCGGTGCCCTCAAGGGCGGGCAGCTGGTGGAGGTGAGCCGGGGGGACCTGGTGGGCCGTTACACCGGCCATACCGCCCCCCTGACCAACAGCGTCATTGAAAGCGCATTGGGCGGCGTTCTCTTCATCGATGAAGCCTACAGCCTGTACCGTGGCGAGCAGGACAGCTTTGGCCTTGAGGCCATCGATACCCTTGTGAAGGGGATGGAGGACCACCGGGACGAACTGGTGGTCATTCTGGCAGGCTATACCAGAGAAATGGAAACTTTCCTCACCGCCAACAGCGGCCTTGCCAGCCGGTTCCCCAATAAAATCGAGTTCCCGGACTATACCGCCGACGAGCTGCTGGACATCACCGCCGTCCTCGCTAAGGGGAAGGGATACCGCCTTGCCGAGAGCTGCACCTTCCCCCTGCTGGGCTATTATAAACGCCGTCAGGCCCTCGACAGCCGCACGGCAGGCAATGGCCGCCTTGCCCGCAATACCCTTGAAAAGGCCATCTTCAACCAGAGCCGCCGCCTCGTCGCCGAGCCCGCCGCTGAGCTTGATCTTATCCTGCCCAGCGATCTGGAATTTGAGGAGTGAAACAGAAAAAACGGACAGCTTGTGCTGTCCGTTTTTTGCTGTACCGATGGAAAAATCATGCGCTGTGGGCTTCGCTGATGCGTTGGGTCATCCGGGAAAGCTGCTCCCGGACGAGGGCGGGGGCTGTGACTTCCACCTTGCCGCCGAAGCCGCAGACCCAGCCGAAGAACTGCTCACTGACGCAGACCGGCACATCGAAATGGAAGGATGCACCCTCTGCATCGGGCAGGAAGATGGGTTCGGGGCCGAACCGCTCCCGCATGGCCTGCTCGAGGTCGACGGTGCAGCGAAGGGTGACCCGGTGTTCCGGGCCGCCATACATATTGAAATGCTTGCGGAGATATCCGGGTAGGTCCAGCTGGCGGAAGAGCTCCTTGCCCCGGCGCGGCTCGTCCAGAATCTCTACCCCGGCCATCCGGTCCACCCGGTAGTTCCGGATGCCAACGGGCTCTTTTTCGTCCTGATAGGCGATGAGGTAATAGCAGCCGTTTTCCCACGTCATCTGCCATGGGCTGATGGTGCGCATCTCGGGGAAGCCCCGTTTTTTGTAGTGGAAGCGCACCATTTTGCCGGAGTTAATGGCGGTGAAGAGGGCATCCACGGTGTAAGGCAGGGAACGGCTGCTGCTTTTGGGCCGGCCCTCCACATAGACCTGCCGCTGGAGCTGGCTGCCCTCGTAGCGGGAGGTGAGACCTTCCAGTTTGGCAATGAGCTTCTCGCTGGTGGTCTTGGAGATGGTGCGGCTGGCCTGCACGGCATCCACCAGCAGCTTGAGCTCGGCCAGCTCAAAGGTGCGGCTGGCCATCCAGTAGCCGCCGTTCCGTCCCCGCCGGAGCCGGATGTCGTAGCCCAGAGCGTTCAATGCTTCAATGTCGCTGTAAACGCTTTTGCGCTCGCAGAGGATGCCCTGCTGTTCCAGCAGCTGCACCAGCTGGGGGACGTTCAGCAGATGGTTCTCGTCGGTCTGCTGCTCAAAGATGCGCAGCAACGCTAAAAGCTTGGATTTCTGGCCTTCCTGCTTCGGCATGGTACTTTTTCACCCCAACTTTTTGTCAAATGCGGCCCGCCGCTGGGTCGAGAGCCGGAACATCTCTTCCAGCTTGTTCCGGTCATTTGCCACAAGGGCGTTGCGCAAGGCATCGAGGGCGGCATCGAACTGGTCGATCTCAGCGATCAGGTTCTCTTTGTTCCAGAGGAAAAGCTCAGCCCACATTTTGTCGTTGATCCGTGCAATGCGGGTCAGGTCCCGGAAGGAGTCGCCGGTGTACTCGCAGAGGGAAGAATTGTCGTTGGCGCACATCAGGCTGACGGCAATGGCATGGCAGAGCTGGCTGACATAGCCGATCATTTTATCGTGTTCCTGCACGGTCAGGGTGCAGATGTGCTGGAAACCCAGCACTTCGGCCAGCTCCTTTGCCCACTGGATGGCCTCGGGGGTGTTCTTCTCGGTGGGGGTGATGATGAAGTTGGCAGGTGCAAAATTGACTTCGGTGGCGTGCTCCACGCTGGAAGTTTCCCGGCCTGCCATGGGGTGGCTGGCGATGAACTCCACTCCGTCGGGGCAGAGGGCCTGAATGGGCTCTACAAGGCCGGTCTTGACGCCGGATACATCGGTGAAGATGCAGCCGGGCTTGAGCAGACTGCCATAGGTGCGGAACCATTCCAGCAAGGTGGTGGGATACAGTGCAAAGATGATGTGGTCGGCCTGCTGCACAAGGTCCTCAAAATCGTGGGTCTTGCCGCTGCGGATGTAACCGTGTTCGAGGGCGTATTGGAGATGCCCTTCGCTGCGGTTGATGCCGTCCACGATGAATCCGGCCTTTGTCAGCTCAAGGGCGTATTTGCCACCTAGCAGGCCAAGGCCCACCACGAGATAACGTTTGGATTTATCCAGCATATTCTACCTCCACACCCAATGGTTTGATGGCTTCAAAAAAGCGGGGCCAGCTCTTTTCAATGGCTTCGGCCCCCTCGATGGGCAGATGCAGCCCGGCGGCAAGGGCCAGCACCGTCAGGCTCATGACCACCCGGTGATCGTTGTGGCCGGAGAGCGGGGCGGCGGGCGGATGGAGACGGCCTGCACAGCCTTCAATGGTGATGGTGCCGCCCTCGCTGGACAGCACCCCGCCGCAGGCCCGGAGCTCCGTTTCCATCGCAGCGATCCGGTCGCTCTCCTTGATGCGGAGACGCTCGGCGTTCCGGATGACGGTGGTGCCCTCGCAGAGCAGCCCTAAAACCATCAGCACCGGGCCGAGGTCGGGGCAGTCTGCAAGGTCGATGTCCACGCCGTGCAGGGGGGCTTTTTCAAAGACGATGCCCTCTGCTGCGGCGGTGAACCTGGCCCCGCACCGGCGGAGAATGTCAAGGATGACGGCATCGCCCTGCAGGGTGTCGGGACGCAGCCCGGTGATGGTCACCCCTCCGCAGACGGCACCCAGCACAGCCGGGAACGCTGCCTGACTGTAATCGCCCTCTACAGTGTAGTCACAGGCGGTATAGCTCTGATTTCCCGGGATGGCAAGGGTCGTGTCATCCAGCCAGCGGCTGGTCACGCCGAAAGCGGCCTGCACGCTGCAGGTCATGTCGATGTAGCTCCGGCTCTCCACCGGAGGAATGAGGTGCAGAGTGCTGTTCCCGGGCAGCAGGGGCAGGGCAAAGAGCAGCCCGCTGATGAACTGGCTGGACACGTTGCCGGCCAGTGTATATTCCCCGGGACGGAGGGCACCTTCCACCGTGAGGCCGGAGGGGCTTTGTTCAAACCGGAGCCCCTGTCCCCGGTAAAGGGTCTCGTAGACCGACTGAGGCCGCTCCATCAGCCGCCCATGGCCCACAAAGGTGACCGGCTGGCCGGTCAGGCTGGCCAGCGGGATAAGGAACCGCAGGGTGCTGCCGCTCTCACAGCAGTCCACCGGGGCGTCGATGGGCCGGAAGCTGCCCAGCCCTTCCACCACGGCGTTATCCAGCCCGGTCTCGACCCGGGCGCAGAGCTGCCCGGCTGCTGACAGGGTGGCGGAGATGTCCTTGCTGAATTCCAGATTGCGGATGTGGGATACGCCTTTTGCCAGAGCAGCGCAGAGCACTGCCCGATGGGCCATGCTTTTGCTGGGCGGGGCCTGAATGGCACCGCCGATTGCCCGATTGGACCTGATTTTGATTTGCATTGTAACACTCCTTCTGCCCTTTGCTGCGGAGCACTCCGGCTTCCGAAATGGGGATCTTTTGCGTACAGCACAGAGTGGACCGACATGCCAAGGGCTCCCCCTTTGGGGGAGCTGTCACCGAAGGTGACTGAGAGGGCAAGGCCGCTTGGGGTTACATATCCCGCCCGATGGCCCATGCGACCTGACGGCACTTTGCCATAGCCTGTGCAAAAGCGTCGGGAGTCAGGCACTGTGCGCCGTCGCTCCATGCGTGGCGGGGATCGTAGTGGACCTCCACCTCAAGGCCGTCGGCACCGGCGGCCACAGCGGCGATCATCATGGGCTCCACCAGATTGGCCTTGCCGGTGGCGTGGCTGGGGTCAACGATGACCGGCAGATGGGTTTTTTCGTGGATGAGGGGCACAGCGGACAGGTCCAGCGTGTTGCGGGTGTACTTCTCAAAGGTGCGGATGCCCCGCTCGCAGAGGATGACCTGCTCGTTGCCGCCGGCCATGATGTACTCGGCACTCATGATCCACTCTTCAATGGTGTTGCACAGGCCGCGCTTGAGCAGGACCGGCTTGTGCATTTTGCCCACAGCCTTGAGCAGCTGGAAGTTCTGCATATTCCGGGCACCAATCTGCACCACGTCCACATATTCCTCAAACTCGGGGATGCGGTCCTCGCTCATCAGCTCAGAGACGATGGGCAGGCCGGTGGCCTCCCGGGCTTTCACCATGTCAAGGATGCCCTCCGTCTCGAGACCCTGGAAGGAATAGGGAGAGGTACGGGGCTTGTAGGCACCGCCCCGGAACAGGGTGGCACCGCCGGCCTTGACGCCCTGTGCGATCCGCAGAGCCTGCTCTTCACCCTCGATGCTGCAGGGGCCTGCCATGACAGCGATCTTCTCCTTGCCGCCGATCTTCACGCCGCCGCAGTCGATGACGGAATCGGCGGGGTGGAACAGGCGGTTGGCCCGCTTGTAGGGGGCAGAAACACGGGTCACATTGTCGATCCAGGGGTTAGCCAGAACATCCCGCTCGTCGATCTTGGTGGTGTCGCCCACCAGACCGAACACGTTGTAGTCCTTGCCGGTGATGAGGGTCACGTCAAGACCCTGCTTCTCGAATTTGTCAACGATCTTCTCGAGTTCTTCTTTGGGGGTGCCTTTCTTGGTGGAAATAATCATTGAATTTACGTCCCTTCCTGATCTTTTGAATTGATGAGATTGGATGATATTATATGAGCGATGCAGCCTGCCGGTAACGACAGGGCAGAAAAGCATTGTGATAAGCGCAGAGACTGGCCCGATCTGCCAAGGGGTTATTGAACGATATGTGCATGGGAGCTGCCGTCCAGACGGAGCAGCTGCGCCAGATAGGCGATGGCATGAAGATAGCCGCTGATGCCTTCCCCGATGAAGTGGCCCTGACAGCCGAAGGACACGATGTCAGTCTGCCGGAACGGCTCATGCTCGTTGGGTTCGTTGAGCATCACTTCCACGGCAGGCACACCGCAGACCCGCAGCGCATCCAGAATGGCGACGCTGTAGTGAGCGTAGCTGGCGGGGTTGAGGATGATGCCGTCGGCCCGCCCGGCGGCGGACTGAATCTCGTCCACAAGGTCGCCTTCGTGGTTGGACTGGAAAAAATCCACCTCGATCTCCATCTGGGCGCAGCAGGCATCCAGATAATCCAGCAGACCGTTGTAGTCGATGGTACCGGCCACACCGGGTTCCGAAAACCGGGTCATGTTAAGATTGGGGCCGTTAATGACTAAAAATTTCATCCAGAGCCTCCATTGCCGCAGCCACGGCATCGGCCACGGTGGTATTGTTGGGGATCACGGCATCGGCTGCCGCCAGATAGAGGGGGCGGCGTTCTGCTTCCATGGCCCGCAGGGCCTCCGGGCTGGAAGAAAGGGGTCTGCCGCCGCCCACCACCAGAGAATCCAGCGGCCGGTCCAGAAAGAGGATGACGCCGTTCTGCCGGAGCAGCCGCAGGTTTTCGGGCCGCTTGATGATGCCGCCGCCGCAGGAGAGCAGCTGATGCCCTTCCTTGGAGAAGCGGGCAGTCTGTGCGGTTTCCCGCTGCCGGAATCCGTCCTCGCCCTCTGCGGCAAAGATGTCCGGGATGCTGCGGCCATCGGCTTTGACGATCTCTTCATCCAGGTCCACAAAGGTCTTGCCCAGCTGCTTTGCCAGCTGCCGACCCACGGTGGTCTTGCCGGAAGAAGGCATTCCGATCAGGGCAACGTTCAGGGTGTCCCGCCGGAGGGCGGAGACGATCTGCCGGATCTCAGCGGGAGCGTCGGGGAACTTCCGGTCCAGAAAGTATTCTGCTGCATAGACCGCCTGCGCCACCAGCATTTCCAGACCGCCCACAGCCACGGGAACTCCGGCTTCCTGCGCACGGAGGATCAGCTCGGTGCGGTCGGGATTGTACACCACGTCCAGCACGGCTTCCAGACCCGGCATGGCGGCAACGTCCAGATTGCAGACGCCCACATTGGGGTACATCCCCGCCGGGGTGGTGTTGATGACGATCTGCGCCCCGGAATGGACGGCCTCGGCATAGGAGAGCTCATCCGGCCCGGGATGGCGGCTAACCGTCAGGACCCGGGACGCACCCCGGTCCCGGGCTACGGCAGAGGTGGTATTGTGGGTGCCGCCGGAGCCGAGGATAAGGACGGTCTTTCCGGTAAAGTCTACACCATGGGCCGTGCAGAGATAGTCGAAGCCCAGATAATCTGTGTTGTAGCCGTAGAGCAGGCCGCTCTTGTTCACCACAGTGTTCACGGCCCCGATGGCCTTGGCCCGGGGGTCAATGTAGGAGCAGTATTCCATGACCAATTTTTTGTAGGGGATGGTCACGTTGATGGCCTTGAACGCCCGTTTGGTCAGAAACGCTCGGGCTTCCTCCTCCGTGGGGAGGGGGCAGAGGTCGTAGTGATAGCCGCAGAGCATCTCATGGATGATCTTGGAGTAGGAGTGTCCCAGCCGGGAACCAATGAGTCCGTATTCCATCTCAATCTTCCTCCTTCCGGAAGTGGGTGGGGTCTTCCATCCATGCAACACCGTACCGGGCGGTCAGCAGATCGCCCACTGCAAGGGCAGCGGCGCAGGTCTGCACAATGGCGGCCCGGGGCACGATGCAGGGATCGTGGCGGCCCTGAATGGAAAGCGGCGCATTTTTCCGGGCGATGTAGTCCACGGTCTCCTGCTGCTTGTAGATGCTGGGGGTGGGCTTGACTGCCGTGCGGAAGACGATGGGCATCCCATTGGTGATGCCGCCGTTGATCCCGGCGTTATGATTGGTGGCGGTGACGATCCTGCTGCCCTCCATCCGGAAGGAGTCGTTGGCCTCGGAGCCCCGCAGGTCGGCAAAGCCGAACCCGGTGCCAAACTCGATCCCCTTGACGGCGGGAACGGAAAAGGCCATGTGTGCCAGCATACTTTCCATGCTGTCAAAATAGGGCTCGCCCACCCCTGCGGGCAGGCCGAGGATGGCAGTCTCCAGCACGCCGCCCACGCTGTTGCCCTCGGCCCCGGCGGCACGGATAGCCGCCTTCATGGGCTCTTCCACCGAGGAGTCCAGCAGGGCAAAGCCGTCTCCCCGGCTGAGCAGGGTCTCGGCCTGTGCTGCCAGTGCGGCGGGGTCGTCCATTGCAAAGGGGGTGTCGGCAATGCCGGCACACTTTGCAATGTGAGTGGAGATGTCGATGCCGGCCCGGTTCAAAGCCTCCAGCACCAGTGAGCCTCCCGCTACAAGGGCGGCAGTGATCCGGCCCGAGAAGTGTCCGCCGCCCCGTGCGTCCTGAAAGCCGTGGTATTTGGTGTAGGCCGTGTAATCGGCATGGCCGGGGCGGAGCAAGTCGGCGGTTTTGGCGTAATCGCCGCTGCGGGTGTTCTGGTTCTCGATCATCAGGGCGATGGAGGTGCCGGTGGTGCGGCCATTGACCACGCCGGAAAGAAACTGGACCTGATCGGCCTCCACCCGGGCGGTGGACAGGCCGTCGCCCCGGGCCCGGCGTTTGTCCATGCAGGCGGCGAGGAAAGCTTCGTCCACCGGGACCCCGGCGGCCATGCCGTCCAGCACGGCCCCGATGGCCTTGCCGTGGCTCTCGCCGAAGATGGTCAGGGCCAGAGAATTGCCAAAGGTGTTTTTCATGGCGTTTTACTCCTCCATGCCCAGCAGGGGGCGCAGACCCTCCACCGGGATGGTCTCGGCCCGCCAGCAGCCCAGCCCGGGCACTTTGATGATGGTGATCTGCCCGCCCTGTGCCTTTTTGTCGTGCATCATTTCGGCCAGCACCTTTTCTTTGTCGTAAGTGGTGCGGGTGGGCAGACCCAGACGGCGGTAAACGGCCCGGACCCGCTTCTGCAGGGCCTTGGATTCGATCATGGGCAGCATCCCAAGGGCGACGCACTCGCCGTGGAACAGGCCCACGGTGCGGCGGCCCTTGATGCCCTTGACGGCCTCGATGCCGTGACCGATGGTATGGCCGAAGTTCAAGGCCTTGCGCATCCCGTGCTCGGTCTCATCCTGCTCCACGATGTTCTTTTTGAATTTGAGGCTGCGGCAGATGATCTCGCCAATTTGAGCATCCACGTCACCGTTTTCAAAGATGGAAAAGAGCTCCGGGTCGGCCAGCAGGCTGGCCTTGACGGCCTCGCCCAGGCCGTTGATGTAGTGGCGGCGGGGCAGGGTGGAAAGAGTTTCGGGGTCCACGATGACCAGCTTGGGCTGCCAGAAGGAGCCGACGATGTTCTTGGTGGGGCCAAGGTCCACGGCAGTCTTGCCGCCGATGGAGGAATCGATCATGGAAAGGGTGGTGGTGGGGCAGTTGATGAAATCAATGCCCCGCATATAGATGGAAGCGGCAAAACCGGAAAGGTCGCCTACCACACCGCCGCCTACGGCGATGACCAGATCGCCCCGGCCCATGTTGAAGTCCAGCATCTGCTGTAAGACGCTTTCCAGAATTTTGAAGCTCTTGCTGCCCTCGCCCTGCGGCACGGTGATGATCTTTGCGTCCCGGCACTGGTCTGCCACCCGCTGAGCATACTCGGCGGGCACGCCGGTGTCGGTGATCACAGCCACCCGGCGGTCCAGCCGAGCGAACTGGTAGAGATTTTCCAGCGCACCGTTTTTCAGGATGATATCATAGCTCCGCTCCCCCAGATTCATGGTGAGCTTGGTTCCGATAAATTCACTCATTTTGTGTACACTCCTAACAGCCGGACGCTGCGGCAGCTCCGATCCAGTTCACGCAGCAGCGCAGCGGCCTCGTCGGCGGTGGGGTCGCCCACCAGTTCGACGTAAAAATAATAATCAAAGGGCACATGGGGCAGAGGGCGGCTCTTGATGGACTCCATGTCGTAGCCCATCCGGCCAATGACCTGAATGACCTCCGCCAGCTTGCCGGGCTTGTTGTCCACTGTGAACAGCAGGGAGAACCGGTTGCCCATGGTGGGCTTTTCCCGGCTGAGGACGATGAAGCGGGTGGTGTTGTCGCCGTCGGTGTTGATCTGGGGCACCAGAACTTCCAGCCCATAGAGGGCTGCGGTCTCTGCGCTGGCAATGGCGGCTTTGCTCTTGTCAGCGCTCTCGGCCACGAACTTTGCGGCCAGTGCCGTGTTGGGCATGGCGGAAGCGGGCAGATGGAACTGCTTTAAGAAGGTCTCGCTCTGGGCAATGGCCTGCTGGTGGCTGTAGACGCTTTTGATCTCATCCAGCTTGGTGCCGGGCAGAACCAGAAGGTTCTGCGATACCGGCAGGTCGTAAACGCCCACCACCCACAGGTCGGGGTGATTGTAGCACAGGTCCAGCACGGCGGAAACATCTCCGGCGTGGCTGTTCTCAAAAGGCACCACGCCGTGGGCGGCATCGCCCTTTTCTACGGCATCGAACACTTCATCCCAAGTGGAGAAGCTGACGGCCTCGGCGTGGGGGAACAGAGCCTTGAGGGCGATGTGGGCAAAGGCTCCTTCTACGCCCTGATAGGCGGCACGGTTCCGGCCCAGAATCTCGGCCTCATACTGCTTGGCAACGTCCATCATGTTCTGGACATGATCCCGGTAATAGGGCCGCAGCACCGGGTCCTGAATTCGTGCAGCAGCTTTGTCCAGCACGATGGCTTCCCGTGCAGCGTCGAAGATGGGCAGGCCCTTGGCCTGCTTGTATTTTGCTACGCTGAGTACAGCAGCCATCCGCCGTTCAAATAAAGCGGCAAGCTGTGCATCCACGGCGTCGATTTCAAGACGGGCTTCTTCCAGAGCATCCATACGCTCCACATCCTTTCACTTGGTGAGATGATACTGAATTAGTATACCATAACCCGGACGAAGAGACAACAAGAGCCGGAAGAGCCAGAGGGGAGAAAATTTCAAATCCGGGGGCAGAAAAACAAATAAAAGTATTATGAAAGCCAAAAAAAGCGCACGCCGCTGCCGTCAAAAAGGGGCAGAGGGTGCGCTTTTGAGATGTCAGATGCGGCGTTTTTTCAGCTCCTCCCGGCTGCGGGGGCGGCTGTAGTACCGGCCATAGGGGTTGTCGAGATCGCCGGGCCGGGGCCGGGCAGCCTCAGATTCCGGCTTTTGCAGCACAGCTGCCGGGCGGGGCGTGCCCTTGCCCCGGGAAACAAGACGGAACCGCATGGCTCAATCCTCCGCAGAGGCGGTGGAAACGGCTCCTGCCGTCAACGCCTGCCAGAGCTCTTCGCTGCCGGCAAGGTTATCAGCAGTGCCGGAGTTCCATGCGCCCCGCATCCCGATGTAGAACTGTGCCATGTAGTCCTGACTGCTGCCGCTGGCCGACTGAGTAGAGTCGGGACCGTAGTTCCCGAGGTCCAGCCCGGTGAGCACCGGGCAGTCGGTCCACTTGTAGACCATGTTCCACCAGTCGTCGTCGCTCTCGGGGGCGGGCAGGGTGCCGTCCAGATACCGCAAAGTGCCGGTGCTCTCCTCAAACCCGGCGGGGTCATAGAGCAGAAAGACCGAGCTCAGGCCGCCCTGCACGTCGGTGGCAAGCTTGGTGGTGCCTGCCATGGTCAGATAGGCGGCACTTTCGGTCTGGGTGTCTCCGGAAGCATAGTCCAGCGTGTAGACATTGAGGGTCACCACCACCTTGCCGTCGCCGTTGCGGTCCTTGCCGAACTGCGCCAGCTGGGTCTGGAGGGCGTTTACCGTATCCTCAGGCAGGTAATAAGGGGCGACCACGGCAATGTTGTAATCGGGCTTGGTGGTAAAGAAATACTGCCCGATGAAGTTATAGGCCACAAAGGCCACGGCTGCGCCGATAATGAGCACCCACTTGAGGTTGTAATCCCACCAGTTGGCCCAGCGTTCCCGCCGGGTGTATTTTTTCTCCTTGCGGGGGGCAAGGTCCTTGGGGTCGATGTCCCGCTCGTAACGATAGCTCGCCATAGGTCCTCCTGCGTTACAGCTGTGCCAGAATGGTCTGCCGCACGGCGTCCGGCAGCTGCTTCTGCTCGGCACGGCTCATGCCGGCGGTCTGGATGGGGGGCAGGATCTTGATCTTGACCGGCCCGGGGGTGACCATGTTGCCGTGGTTCTCAAACAGGGCCCGTGCCCCGGTGATGGCCACCGGTACCACTGGGGCTCCGGTCTTGACGGCGATGCGGAAGGCACCGTTCTTGAACTCGCCTGCACCGCCCTCTTCGCCCTTGTAGCGAGTGCCCTCGGGGAAGATGACGAAGCTTTTTCCGCTTTCCACGATGGCAGTGGCATCGTTCAGGGCACGGACCGAGGCCCGCACATCGTCACGCTGAACGAATACGCAGCCCAGCAGCTTCATCCAGCGGTTGAGCAGGGGGATTTTTTCCAGCTCTTCCTTGGCAAGGATGCCGTGGGGGGCATCCAGTGCAGCCAGCAGCAGGGGAATGTCGTAATAGCTGCGGTGGTTGCCCACAAAAACGCAGGCGGTGTCCTTGGGGATGTTTTCAAGGCCGGTAACGGTCAGCTGGACGCCGCTGACCTTCAGGATGCCCCGGCTCCAGTGGGGAATGTGTTTGTTGACGATCTGCTCTACCGTCTCAAGGTCTCCGGCGGCTTTGGCGCGCTCGCCTTTGCGCAGGACGCCGTAATGAACGATCATGTAACCGAACAGATAAATGAACATCGCAATGGTGCGGAATAGATTCACGGATCAATATCCTCCTTCTGGCTTTTAAAAAGCCGAATTTATTGTAACACACTTTGTGAAAAAAAGGGAGCAAAAATACTTTTTTTACATTTAAAGGGGTTTGCGTCTTGCAAAATCCACAAAAGCCGGGTATATTTATAATCAGAAAGATAGCACAATTGCGTTTCTTCGCCGAAACGCCGGGAGGCTGTCGATACAAAGGGAGAACCCGAATGAGCTTGTTTCCTTCTGCAAATGATTTCAAGGCCGGGCCGGGCGTCGAAAAGGACACCCCCCGCAAGACCGGTGTAGGCCGCTTTTTTGAGCTGGTGGGCCGGGATATGAGCGGGATGTTTCTGGCAAACCTCATCACCTGCCTTGGCTTTGCGCCGGTGATCTGTCTGGTGTACATCGGCTTTTTGATGAACAGCCTGCCGGTCATGGTCCTCAGTGCCGCCGTGGGCGGTATCCTTGCCGGGCCGGTGCTGGCCGGAATGTACGACACCGTCCTCCGTGCCCTCCGGGATGAGGCAGGCTACTGGTGGATGACCTACCGCAAGGCCTTCAAGCGGAACTTCAGGGCCAGCATCCTGCCGGGTGTGCTCTACTGCGTGGTGGTTACCACCCAGATCTTTCTGGTGTATTTCTGCTTCAACATGCTCTACCATGGCACCAATGTGGGCCTGCCTATGTGGGTAGGCGTGGTGCTGAATCTGGTGCTGTTCCATATGCTGTTCTCGTATATGTGGCCGCAGGTGGTCCTGCTGGACCAGCCGCTGAGCCGGACGCTGAAAAACAGCCTGAACTGCATGATCGCCTTCCTGCCTCATGCGCTGGCAGCATCGCTGGTCACCATCATTTTCTGGGGTCTGGTCATCCTGTGCATGCCTCTGGGCCTTCTGCTGATGCTGGTGTTCGGCTTCTGGTTCTCCTGCGAGATCTGCTGCCAGATCGTTTACGGCGACCTGAACAAGGTGTTCCATATCGAGGAAAATATCAAGAAGCTCCGGGATGCGGAGCTGGAAGCCGAGCTGGCTGCGGAGCGCAGCGAGGATGAGGCTTCGGACGAGCCGCAGTAAAAAGAGGTGCAAGGGATGGAACAGCGGAACAATCTGGTGCTGCAGGGAACCGAGACCTTCTCCCGGGGGCAGCTGGATAATGTCGCTCTGGAAAGCGGCAGCGTTGTGCTGGACAGTGCGGCGGGGCGGTATCTGCCCTACGGCAGCTACACCACCTCGGAGTTTGCCATGCCAGCCTTCTGCAACCTGAACGTCAGCTGGAACGCCCATGCACCCCACAACACGCTGGTGGAGGTGCGGTGCCGGGTGTATGCGGGGGACAGCTGGACCGGCTGGCTGAGCTTTGGCAAGTGGGCCCCGGATTATCCCCGGTGCAGCGTCACGGCTCAGAGTGAGGACGGAATGATCTTCCTGATGGGGGATACCGTCACGGTGGCGACTCCCGGCGGCGGCACCGGCATCCAGCTGCAGGTGAATCTTTCCACCAACGACGACAAAGAGACTCCGGCTCTTCGGCTGCTGGCGGCAGCGGTCCGCCCGCTGGTCTGGGAAAAGCAGACCGGACATCCGCTGAACCGGCGGCTCTATCTGCCGGAGTACTGCCTGAACGCCCATGACCCCGCCTTTGGCCGGGAGATGGATCTGCCGCTGGTCATGGCGGCGTTGATGAACCGCTGGGGAGAGGATATCCTGCCCGAAGAGGTGGCCTACGTTATGGAGGACAGTGCCACCCGCAGCACCGGCAATGCCGCCTTTGCGGCCGCTGCGGCGGGCTGCTGTGGTTATCCCTGCTGGCAGGCATGGATGGATCTGAAGGACCTCCGGGCCCAGATCCACGACGGCTGCTCGGTGGCTGTCCGGGTGGAGCGGAAGATCCGGGGCCAGCGGGATCCGGTGGGAGTCTGGATGGGTCTGCGGGGCTTCGGCCACGATGACGCCGTTCTGGCGGATTTTGTGCTTTTGAACGACCCCACAGCCGAAAATGACGGTGCAGTGAACTGCACCATGGCGTTGACGGATTTCCTCCGGTATTTCACCGGCCGGGCCATTGCCCTGCGGCAGAAGCCCCGGGACATTGAGGCCAACCGGCCCCGCCGCATCCTCTGCGAGCTGGAAAAGGGAGATGGCGAGGGCAGCTATTTCTTTGCAAGGCGGGGCCAGCGGGACCCGCTGCCGGAGGATTTCTCCGGGTGGATCGCCGCAAGCCCCCACGACGGCGTAGCCCACGCCACCACCGCTCACCGCACCTTCCGGCGGATGCAGCGGACCGGGAACGGCGGGGTGCAGTTCACCGCCGAACAGCTGGCTGTGGGCGGGCGGCAGAGCGTCTACGCCGTGGACCAGACCGGGACCATGCGGGTGGCCGAAGTCCGGCTGCCCACTCCGCCTCCGCCGGAAGCTCCGGCACCGCAAAACGATCACCAAAGCGATGGTCAGGCTGCAGCAAAGCGGCCCGAACCGTGACTTTTCGGGATAAAATCACTTACATAGGAGGAACACATTATGGCAAAGACGATCATCACCATTGGCCGAGAGTACTGCACCGGCGGCAACTACATCGCAGAAGATGTAGCCAACGCACTGGGGATCAAGCTCTACGACAAGGAGCTGATCACCATGGCAGCCAAACATTCCGGTCTGTCGGAAGAGGCTGTGGCCGCAAGCGAGAAGCGTCATACCCACAGCCTGCTGTACAGCCTGTACACCATGGGCAATGAGCTGCCGCTGGGCGATCAGGTGTTCATTCTGCAGAGCCGGATCATCAAACAGCTGGCCGACGAGGGCCCCTGCGTTATTCTGGGACGCTGCGGCGACTATGTACTGCGGGAACGCAAAAATGTGGTGCGTGTCTTTATCTATGCTCCGGTGGAGTGGCGGCGTGAGCTGGCCAAGACCGACCCGCTGGTAAAGGCCAAAGACGAAAAGGGCATCAAGGAAGAGATCGAAAAGACCGACCGCAACCGTGCTGCCTACTACAACTACTACACCCAGAATCGCTGGGGCGATGCACACAACTACGATCTGGCCATCAATGCGGCTCTGGGCCGTGAGACCTGCGTCAAGATGATCCTGGATGCTGTGGCCGCCAAGGAAAAGACCCTGGAATAAGGTCTGTCGGCTGAAAGGCCAAAAACAACGATGCTTCGTGGGCAGGACGCAGCTTGCGCCCTGCCCACGTTTGGGCATAAAAACAAGCAATCCCATTCAAAGTCAAAAGGAGTCAACGTGGAAAACAAGCAACCCCAAGTTTCTGCACCGGCGCAGGAAAACATCATGGGCACTATGGACATCAACCCTCTGCTGATCCGTCTCAGTGTGCCGATGATGGTCTCGATGCTGGTGCAGGCATTGTACAATGTGGTGGACTCGATTTTCGTGTCCCATGTCAGTGAGGAAGCCCTGACGGCAGTCTCGCTGGCCTTCTCGCTGCAGAATGTGATGATCGCCGTGGGCGTGGGCACCGGCGTGGGCGTCAACGCTCTGCTGTCCAAGAGTCTGGGCGAGAAAAATCAGGAGCGGGCCAACAAGACCGCTGAAAACGGTGTGTTTCTGGCCCTGTGCAGTTTTGTGGTGTTTCTCGTCATCGGTCTGACCTGCATGAAGCCCTACTTCTACGCACAGACCAGCGATGCGGTCATTGCAGAGCAGGGCATCCGGTATCTGACGGTCTGCTGTGTGTTCAGTCTGGGCCTGTTCATGCAGACCATGAACGAAAAGCTGCTGGCCGCCACCGGGCGCACTCACCTGAGCATGATCAGCCAGCTGATCGGTGCGGCGGTGAACATCGTGCTGGACCCCATTTTTATCTTCGGTTACTGCGGCGAGGCTCTGTCCGGCACCACTGGCGCAGCAGTGGCTACCGTCATCGGCCAGTTCTGCGGCGCAGGCGTGTCGATCTTCTTCAATCTGAAAAAGAATCCGGATATCCAGATGGATTTCAGAGGCTTTAAGCCCAGCGGAACTGCTATCCGGCGGATCTATGTCGTGGGCCTGCCCAGCATCGCCATGCAGTGTGTGGGCAGCCTGATGACCTTCTTCATGAATCAGATCCTCATGGGCTTCTCGGCAACGGCAGTGGCTGTGTTCGGCGTCTACTTCAAGCTGCAGAGCTTCGTCTTCATGCCCATCTTCGGCATGAACAACGGCATGGTGCCCATCATCAGTTACAACTACGGCGCACGGAATCCGGAGCGGGTCAAAAAGACCATCAAGCTGGCAATCATGTATGCGGAGTGCATCATGCTGATCGGTTTCTGCATCTTCCAGTTCCTGCCGGACAAGGTGCTGGGCATCTTTGCGGCCAGCGACGCCATGCTTGCCATCGGCGTGCCGGCTCTGCGGATCATCTGTCCGCACTTCCTGCTGGCCGGCGTGGGCATCATCCTGTCCTCGGTCTTTCAGGCGTTGGGCAACGGCGTGTTCAGTCTGACCGTTTCGGTCTGCCGTCAGCTGGTGGTGCTGATCCCCGCCGCATGGCTGCTGAGCCGGACCGGCGATGTGAACATGGTGTGGTGGTCTTTCCTCATTGCCGAGGTCTTCAGCCTGCTGCTGAGCCTTGTTTTTATGGCACGCATCAACAAAAAAGTCATTGCGCCGCTGTATGAGCAGTCGGCTCAGTGACCGGAAAGGAATGTGATCTCTATGGCAAAGAAGCTGAAATGGAACCTCATCCTCATGAGCGTGATGTATCTGGCATTGGGCATCTTTCTGCTCTGTGCACCGGGCACGGCCCTGAATGTGGTCTGCTATGCGCTGGGTGCTGTGGTGCTGGCCTGCGCTGTGGTGCAGCTGGTGCGGTATTTTGTGGTGGAACGAGGAATTTTTCAGAGCCAGCTGACCCTGATCTCAGGTCTGGTCTGTCTGGCATTGGGAGCCTTCCTCTTCCTGCGCAGCGATATCGTGGTGCGCATCCTGCCCATCGTGTTCGGCCTGTTCGTCATCTTTGACAGTCTGGGTCGGGTGCAGAACGCACTGGAACTCCGCCGCTGCGAGTATGGCAGCTGGAAGGGCTTTCTGCTGCTGGCTCTGCTCAGCATTGCGCTGGGCGTAGTGATGATCCTGAACCCCTTCGGCACCATGGAGACGCTGGTCATGGCCATCGGCGTGATCCTGATCGTGGAGGGTGCACTGAATCTGCTGAGTGCCCTGTACACGGTGATCGCAGTGCGCCGGTTTGCAAAGCTGCATCCCGAGACCCAGACCGTGCTGGAGGCCATTACCGGGCAGGATCTGAACGGCGATGGTGTGGTGGCTCCGGATGTGGCTCCTGCCGACGTGGAAGCTACGGCCGTGGAGCTGGACCATGTGGATGAGAGTGCCACGGTGGAGCAGGAAAGCTCCGAGGACGAATAATCAATTTATAAATTGCAAAGGATAAAAGAAGATGGAAAAATACGATCTGATCATTGTGGGTGCCGGCCCGGCCGGTATCTTTACTGCAGTTGAGCTGCTGCGCCATGGCAGCAAGAAGAAGATCCTGCTGGTGGAAAAAGGCAAGCCGGTGGAAAAGCGGCACTGCCCCAAGGCAGAGCTGGGCCACTGCGTCAACTGCCGCCCCACCTGCGCCATCACCACCGGCTTCTCCGGTGCGGGCGCATTTTCGGACGGCAAGCTGAGCCTGTCCTATGAAGTGGGCGGCGACCTGCCTACCCTCATCGGCGAGGAGTTTGCTCAGGAGCTGATCAACTATACCGATAAGATCTATCTGGAGTTCGGTGCAGACCCCCATGTGGAGGGTATCTACACCGGCGAGGACATCAAGGAGATCCGCAAGAACGCCATCCATGCGGGCCTGAAGCTGGTGGACTGCCCCATCCGCCACCTTGGCACCGAGAAGGCCCAGCAGCTCTATCTTGCCATCCAGAATTATCTGGCCGACAACGGTGTGGAAATGCTCTTCTCCACCGAGTGTGAGAACATCATTCTCGAGAACGAGGAGTGCAAGGGCGTCCTCATCAAGGGACCCCATGACGCAGAGGCTTATCCGGTCTACGGCGATACCGTGGTCATTGGCACCGGCCGCCGGGGAGCCGACTGGCTGGAAAAGATCTGCGCCGAGCATCATATTGCCCACAAGCCCGGCACCGTGGATATCGGCGTCCGTGTGGAGTGCCGGAACGAGGTCATGGAAAAGGTCAACAAAGTGCTGTATGAGTCCAAGCTCATCGGCTATCCCAAGCCCTGGAAGAACAAGGTGCGCACCTTCTGCCAGAACCCCGGCGGTTTTGTGGCGCAGGAAAATTATGACAACGACCTTGCCGTGGTCAACGGACACAGCTTCAAGGAGAAGAAGAGCGAGAACACGAACCTTGCCATCCTTGTTTCCCACAACTTTACCGAGCCCTTCAATCAGCCCATCGCCTACGCACAGAAGGTGGGCGAGCTGACCAATATGCTGGGCGCAGGCCACATCATGGTCCAGCGTTACGGCGATATTCTGGACGGCAAGCGCACCTGGCAGAAGGAGCTGGCACAGTCCAACGTCAAGCCCACCCTGAAGGATGCCGTGGCCGGTGATATCACCGCTGCCATGCCCTACCGTGCCATGACCAACATCATCGAGTTCATCAAGATGCTGGATA
>CALDNF010000071.1 GCA_937917475.1 uncultured Faecalibacterium sp. | reverse complement strand
GCGATCATCTTGCCGGTCGTACCGGTGGCCACCAATTTATGCTGGCTCAAAATCCGGCAGTACGCCGTACAGAACTGAACCATCAGCTCCTTTTTGGAGTCATGCGCAATCAGTGCAATCGTCATCGGTCAACCTCTCCTTTTTTCCACCCAGTGTTCATAGGGCAATTCCTTGCATTTATCATAGTATCACAGTTTCCCAGATTTTACAACCGCTTTTTGGCCAAAAGTACCGATTTTTTTCAGATTTCTCTACTCCGGTTGTGCCAAATCATCGATTCTTCGCTTCTCTTCCCTGAATCAGTCCCCCGCTGCCAAAGCTTCGTCAGTGGGCTCGTCCAGAGCGGTCTGGGCTTCGGGCACCTGCGCAAGGTCGGTCTGCGTGGGCTCGTCGATCTGCTCGTCGCCCGCATTGTCGGCCTCCTGCGTCGGAGTCTCCGGTGTATTCTGGGCCGTCTGGGCTCCGGTGTCCTCTGTGGTCTGTCCGTCAGCGGCATCGACAACTTCGTCGGCGGGAGCATCCACGTTCAGGGTGCCATTCTTATAGGCAAAGTAAGCGTCAAAGATGTCCGCCACCAGACCGCCGGTGCGGGCACCGGCTCCACCGTATTCCAGCACGATGCCAATGGCGATCTCCGGGTTTTCCGCCGGGCCAAAGGCGATCATGGTGGCGTTGGTGTAGTACTTCCGGGTGTTGCCCACGTAGTAGCTCTCGCTGCGCTGGGGGGAGCCGGTCTTGCAGGCGATGGTATAGGGGTAGTTTGCCAGAGCCGGGATGGTCTGGGACACGCCGATCATGCCCTGCTTGACCAGATCAAAGGTCTGGCCCTTGTCCTCGATGACGTCCATGACCTCGGGCTGGGTCTCTTCCAGCACTGCGCCGGTATTGGTGTCCAGAATAGCCTTGACAAAATGGGTGCGGTAGCGGGTCCCCCGGTTGGCGATGGTGGCAGCGTAGGTTGCCAGCTGCACCGGGGTCACGGCGGTATTGCCCTGACCGATGGCCGCCTGAACTTCCAGCGACTCAGTGTAGTTGGAGTCGTTCTTGGTGGTCAGCCGTCCGGACGCCTCGCTGACTTCTACGCCAGTCTTGACGCCAAGGCCCAGCTTATAGGCATAGGCATCATAAACATCACTGGTCAGGCGGCGGCCCACATCGTAGAAGAAGATATTGCAGCTCCACTTGATGGCCGTGACCACATCGATATTGCCGCTGTGGCCATGGCGGGTGCAGCGGGGATGATAATCCTTGAAGTAATCATACACGCCGTTACAGTAGACTGTGGAGTACTGGTTGATGAGCCCGGTATCCAGACCCGCAATGGCCACCGAAGGCTTATATGTGGAGCCGGGAGTGTACAGACCCAGCAGCGCACGGTTATAAAGCGGTAATCCCGGGTCAGAACTATACTCATTGTAGTTTGTTGCGTAGAGGTTCTGGTCAAAGGTGGGGTAGTTGGAGGAAGCGAGGATGCTGCCGTCCTTGGTGCTGATAACCACCACCGCACCAGCGTTGACGTTGGAGTTATACGTCCGGTTGATGCTGTCGATGTTCTTGGCAAGAGCCTGATCCACCGCCCGCTGAAACTCGGTATCCACCGTCAGCTGAACGGTATGGCCCGGCTCGGGCACAGTGGTCAGGGCCGTAGAGACGATGACACCATCGGAATTGCGGGTGATGGTCTCCACACCGTCCTTGCCCCGCAGTTCGTCCTCGTAGGCAGACTCCAGACCCGACACGCCGAGGATATCGTTCATGTTGTAGCCCTTGTCCCGCAGAGGATAGGTCACCTGACCGTTTTCGTCGGTGACCTTCCAGCGTTCGGCAGTGATCTTGCCCACCCGGCCCAGAACATGGGGCAGGATATCCCCCTCCTCATAGCTCCGGGTGCTGGTCTCCACGATCTCCACACCGGGCAGGGAGAGGCTGTTTTCCTTGATGGTCGCCACCGTCACGTCGCTGACGTTTTCGGCCATAACAAAGTTGTTCACGTTGGAAAAAGCCTGCAGCTGCATCTCGTAGTGGATGCCGCCCAGCACCCGCTGCCAGTGAAGGGGATAGCTTTCCAGCTTATAATCCTCTACCAGCTTTTCCATCACATCGTTGGCCGTGGCATACTGCTGCAAGCCCAGATTTTCCTTCATGGAAGCAAGGGCTTTCTGGTCGCTGGTATTGTCAGGGTCGGCAGTGAAGGTATAGTTGCCCGCCCCATCCGGCTCACTGATCAAAAGGGTGTCGTTCCAGCTTTCGCCGTTATTTTCCAGCAGCTCCACGATCCGCTGAAGCATCCCATCCAGATCTTCGTCGCCCATCAGCAGCTTGCTGAGCACCACATTATAGCTGGTGGTGCTGGTGGCGATGCGGCGGCCCGCACTGTCCACAATGTCGCCCCGGGCTGCCGTGACCGTAAAGTTATAATCTGTGGTATTGGTGGCCTGTGCCTTGAAGCTGTCGCCGTTGACCAGCTGCAAAAAGATCAGCCGCATCCCGTACAGCCCGATCAGCACCCCGGCAATGGCGATCAGAGCCATCATCCGGCGGGTCACTGTCTTGTGTTCATTCGAGTTCATCCGTTCTCCTTCCGGCGAGGCAGGTCAGACCACGCCGTTGTCGATCTTGAATTCTTCGCTGATCCGCTTTGCCACCCGGAACAGCAGCCAGCTCACCGGGATGGTCAGCACCGCCGAGGGCAGCACAAAGCTCAGGTACCGCACCACCGGGCCGCTGTAGCCCGGCATATAGTAGAAAAACAGCCAGTCCAGCGTCAGCACCACCATTGCCCCCAGTGTATTCAGAAGCAGAAAATTGGGCACTGATGTCTTGAAGTAGAGCTGCACCACCGCCGAGAGGGCGAAGCAGAGGATCATAAGTTCCAACGCCAGCATCCCGATGGTACGCCCGGCGGTGTAATCCCACATCAGGCCGCAGACTGCCCCAAACAGCGCACCGGCAAACTCTCCCTCGAATACTGCTGCGGCCAGAGCCAGCGGCAGCAGCCAGAGCGGCTTTGCGTTGCCCAGCTGGAACAGCCCGGGCGTAGTCTGCAAGACCGTGCACAGCAGCATCAGCAGCCCATAGCAGCCCCATTTGAACAGCTGGCTGCGGCTGCGTTTGCGGCGAGATTCCATAGTTCGTCTCCTTTGGGTATCAACTCTCTGTAATAATAAAGACGTGTTTTACCGTTCTGGGGTCTGCGCCGGGCTTGATGACCGCCATGGTAGACTTGCCGCTGGCTTCGGGCACCAGTTCCTGCACTACACCCACCAGCACATCCGCCGGGAACACTCCGCCCAGACCGGTGGTGATGACCTGATCGTTTTTCTCGGTCAGGGTCGAGCGGGAGAGGTTGGTCAGCAGGCAATATCCCTCGGCGGCATACTCCGAACTGCCGGTGATGATGCCGTTATCCCGGGTGCGGGAGACCACGCCCGCCGCATTGAAGCTGGGATGCAGGATGGTCATGACCTTGCAGCTGGTCAGGTCTGCTTCGGTGACCATGCCCAGCAGATAGCCCTCGTCACTGACGATGGTGTCATTGACAGCCACTCCGTCCAGGGTGCCCTTATCCAGAGTAAAGCCCCAGAACTCATCCAGCGGGTCCCGGCCAATGACAAAGGACGAGACATAGTTCATCTCGGGACGCTGCGCCTGAATATTGGTCAGAGCCTTGTAGGCTTCGTTCTCAGCCTTGATCCGGTCATAGTCCACCATCTGCTGACGCAGCTCAGCGTTTTCTTTGTTCAGCTGTTCATTTTCCGCAATGATATCATCGATGCGGGTATATTTTTCCCACAGGGAGGACGCTCCCCCGCTGAGGAGAGCCGCCGCCTTCTGGAAGGGTGCTGCCGCCACGCTGAGGATCTCCTGCGGGGCTGCGGTCAGTCGTCCGTTTGCGCCTGCGTAGGCCATCACGCCTACCAGAAACACTGCCACGGCGATCAGGATCCTGAATTTCCAGGTATCGAAAAAGTCTTTCAACTTGTTCTCCTCCGATTACAAAAAAGGGCGGACAGCCAGAGCCATCCGCACCTGTGATCACATATGTCCGCCGTCGGTATCCAGCACGTCGTGCAGGACATCCACATGGTCCAGCACCGCACCGGCACCCTTGGCAACACAGTCCAGCGGGTCCTCCGCAACATGAACATCGATGCCGGTCTCGCTCTCGATCAGCTTATCGAGGCCCCGCAGCAGGGCACCGCCGCCCGTCAGGGTGATGCCGTGGTCGATGATATCTGCACTCAGTTCCGGCGGGGTACGCTCCAGCGTCTCCTTGATGGCACTGGTGATCTTGACCAGACACTCCAGCAGAGCCTCCCGGATGTCCTCCGAGTGGACCACGATGTTCTTGGGCAGGCCGTCCACCAGATTGCGGCCCTTGATCTCCATGGTCATCTCAGGGTCCATGGGATAAGCGGAACCGATCTCGATCTTGATCTGCTCTGCAGTGCGCTCACCGATGAGCAGGTTATACTTCCGCTTGATGAAGGCGATGATGGCCTGATCGAACATATCGCCGGCCATCCGGACGCTGCGGGAGGCCACGATGCCGCCCAGCGAGATCACAGCGATCTCCGCCGTGCCGCCGCCGATGTCCACGATCATGCTGCCGGTAGGCTCGCTGATGGGCAAACCTGCGCCAATGGCGGCTGCCATGGGCTCCTCAATGACCGAGACCTGACGGGCACCGGCCTTCAGGGTCGCCTCGCGCACAGCGCGGCGCTCCACCTCGGTAACGCCCGACGGAATGCAG
>CALDNF010000070.1 GCA_937917475.1 uncultured Faecalibacterium sp. | reverse complement strand
GGTAGAAGCCCTCGGCGGTGAACCGCTTGAAGAAGGTGTCGGTGTCCCGGCGGCTCCGCACGCCGTAGACCACCTCGGCACCGTCCAGATACTTCTGCACCATCTCGTCCATGGCGTTGATGTCGTCCTGTCCGTCGCAGTCGATGGAGATGGTCATATCGCAGCTGCCGCTGTGCAGAGCCTCCATCAGCCCGGCCAGCACGGCGTTCTGGTGGCCCCGGTTCCGGCTCTGGGAGATGCCGATGAAGTGCTCGTCCTGCGCAGCGAACTTGCAGATGAGCTCCCAGGTTTTATCCTTGGAGCCGTCGTTCACAAAGAGCACCCGGCTCTTTTCGCTGATGAGCCCTTTGGCGGAAAGGTCGGTGATCTTCTGCAAGAACATGGGGGCGGTGATGGGCAGCACCTGCTCTTCGTTGTAGCAGGGGATCACGATCCAGAGAATCGGTTTTGGCATAAGGATACGTCTCCTTTACATTACAGTCTTGCGCAGCTCTTCCAGCTCCAGAATTTTGAAGCTGTTGCGGTAGATGTCCAGCAGCCCCTCTTTCTGCATCAGGCTCAGCTCCCGGCTCAGGGCACTGCGGTCGCAGTTGAGGTAATCAGCCAGCTGGATGCGGGAGAAGGGGATGGTAAAGGTGAGCCCGGCGTGCTGCTCGGCCTCGGTGAGCAGATAGGCGCAGATCTTGGCCCGCAGGGTCTTGAGCACCAGCAGGTCCACCCGGCGGGAGAGCAGAAAATATTTATCGCTGATGGTCCGCACCAGATTTTGCAGCACCCGCTGCCGGGCGGGGGAGCCGTCGGAAGCCAGCAGCCGTTCATAGGGGATCAGCAGCACCTCGCAGCCCACAGCGGCAGTGACGGTGACCGGGCTGGCAAGGGAAGAGCCTCCCAGCACATCTCCGAACACGCCCCCCGGCCCCATGTGGGTGATGGGCACCCGGGCTCCGCCCGGAGCGGGACGGTAGGCTTCGATGCTGCCCGAGAGGACAATCCCCACCCGGCGGGTGGGCTCTCCGGCCAGCACCAGGCTTTCGCCCCGGCCATAGCTGCGCACCACGGCCCCCAGCTGGCGCAGCAGCCCGGCCAGTTCGGCGGGGGCTACTCCCTCAAAAAGCGATGTCGTCTGCAAGATCGGAAGATAGTTTTCCATAGCTATTCCATGAGGTTTTCCCGGGCCCTCACCTGCCCATCTGCAATTCGTTGCCTGCGCAACGGTATTTTTTCTCTCATTATAGTAAACTTGAGCCCGTAAAGCAAATGATTTCACAAATTTTGTTCCATTTGGGAGCAAAAACCGGAAAGGAAGAGCTTCTTATGAAGAAAAAACTGCTGTCCCTGCTGCTCAGCGTTGCTCTGCTCTTGAGCGTGCTGTCGGTGGCAGCCTGCGCTGCAAAGTCCGGCGCGCAGACTGTCCGCATCGCCGGCCTCAAGGGCCCCACTACCATGGGTCTGGTCAATCTGCTGGACATGAAAGAAAAGGGCACCGCTTCCCTCAACTACGACCTGCAGCTCTACGGTGCTGCGGACGAGATCGTTCCCAAGCTCATCAAGGGTGAGCTGGATATGGCTGCCATCCCGGCCAACCTTGCCGCCACCTTTTACCAGAAGACCAACGGTGGGATCCAGGTCATGGCCGTCAACACCCTCGGCGTGCTGTATGTTGTGGAAAAGGGCGATACCGTCCACAGCTTTGCCGACCTGAAGGGCCGCACCATCCTCTCCACCGGCAAGGGCACGACCCCGGAGTATGTCCTGCGCTACCTGCTCAGGAAGAACGGTCTTGACCCCGATAAGGACGTGAAGATCGAGTATTACTCCGAGGCTTCTGAGGTCACCGCCCAGATGGCAGCCACCAAAAAGGATGCCATTGCCGTGCTGCCCCAGCCCTATGTGACCGCCGCCCAGATGAAGGACAGCTCCCTGCGTGTGGTGCTGGACCTGACCCAGGAGTGGAACAAGGTCTGTGATACCCAGCTCATCACCGGCGTCACCGTGGTCCGTACCGCTTACGCCGAGGAGCACCCCGAGGTGGTCACCGCCTTCCTGAACGATTACAAAAAGAGCGTGGATGCCGCCAACAACGACCTTGACGGCACCGCAGCCCTCTGCGAGAAGGTGGGCGTGGTGGCAAAGGCCGCCATCGCCAAGAAGGCCCTGCCCAAGTGCAATATCGTCTGCCGCACCGGCAGCGAGATGCAGAAAGACATCGCCGCTTACCTGCAGGTACTGTATGATGCTTCTCCCGCTGCGGTGGGCGGCAAGCTGCCGGACAGCAATTTCTACTGGACCAAACCCACCACGGGCCAGCAGATCACCCGCTCTGTCCGGAACTGGTTCAAATAAATCGGAACGAAACGTGTGTGCAAAAACAAGCGCAGGAGACTGCGCTTGTTTTTGTCTTGTCAGGAAAGGAGCCTTTATGAAGCATCCCATCTCCCGCCGGGGCAGGCGGGCCGCTGCGCTGCTGTTCTGGCTGGTGGTCTGGCAGACCGCCGCCGTACTGATAGGGCAGGAAGTTTTTCTGGTGTCTCCCATCGGGACCGTGACTACCCTCTTCGGGCTGCTGCCGCAGGCCGAATTCTGGCAGCGGGTGGGGTTCAGTGCCGGGCACATCCTGCTGGGCTTTGTGCTGGGGGCGGTCAGCAGCGTCGTGCTGGCGGCTGCGGCTCATCGCTCGGCTTGGGTGGAGGCCCTGCTGGCCCCCCTGATGCAGCTGGTCAAGGCTACCCCGGTGGCAAGCTTCATCATCCTTGCGCTGGTCTGGGTCAGCGGGGCGTCTCTGTCGGTGCTCATCAGCTTTCTGATGGTGCTGCCGGTGCTGTATGGTGC
The DNA here is from genome assembly GCA_937917475.1 of uncultured Faecalibacterium sp. Taxonomy (GTDB): domain Bacteria; phylum Bacillota; class Clostridia; order Oscillospirales; family Ruminococcaceae; genus Faecalibacterium. The sequence continues at coordinate 1,030 of CALDNF010000070.1, read as the reverse complement.
TGTCCGCACCGGCATTGAAAACGTGGATGTGCAGCTGCTGGAAATGGCCCGGGTGTTCCGCATCCCCTTTGACCGGCGGCTGCGGGCCATCTGGCTCCCGGCCATCCTTCCGGCCTTCCGGGAGGGCTGCGCCGTGGCTCTGGGCATCTGCTGGAAAAGCGGCGTGGCAGCGGAGGTCATCGGCCTGCCCGACGGCAGCATCGGCGATGCCCTTTACCGGGCCAAGATCACCCTTTCCACCGGGGAGCTGTTTGCATGGACGCTGGTCATCATCGTCCTGTCGGCAGCGTTTGAAAAGCTCTTCCTCGCCCTGCTGGACAAGGCCGTGGAAAAGGTGTTGGGACAGGAGGCAGCAGCATGAAACAGTTGGAACTGAAGGGGCTGACCAAGCGGTTCGGCGAAAAGACCCTGTTTGAAAACCTGACCCTGACCGTGGCAGAGCCCACCGTCCTCTGGGCTCCCAGCGGCTGGGGCAAGACCACCCTGCTGCGGATTTTGATGGGGCTGGAAACGGCCGACAGCGGCCGAGTGTCCGGCGTGGGCCGGGTGGGGGCCGTCTTTCAGGAGGACCGGCTCTGCGCTCACCTGACGGCGGGGCAGAACGTGGAACTGGTGCTGGAAAACCCCGACCGCTCTGCCATCGAGGCGGATCTCCGGCTTCTGGGCTTTGACGATGCCGCCCTCCGGCTCCCGGCAGGCCGGCTTTCGGGCGGGCAGAAGCGGCGTGCGGCCCTGCTGCGGGCTCTCTGGGCCGACAGCGATACCCTGCTGCTGGACGAGCCCTTTACCGGCATGGACCCTGATACACTGGCAAAAGCCGCCGGACTTCTGTGCAGCCGGTGCAAAGGCAAGCCGGTCCTTCTGGCCACCCACGATCAGAACGCTATCCGGCTGCTGGGCTGGCCGGTGTGCCGGTTGGACGCTCTCTCCGACAAAGTTTGACGGGCTTTACTCCCTCAGTCTCGCCTGCGGCTCGACAGCTCCCTCGCAGAGGGAGCCTTTGGCGAAAACAGAAAGCTTTACGGCAGAA
>CALDNF010000069.1 GCA_937917475.1 uncultured Faecalibacterium sp. | reverse complement strand
TGAAACCGGCGTGGCCCAGCGGCAGCTGGCCCAGATAACCGGTGGCAACGTTCAGGGAGACGGCCAGAATGATGTTGATGCCCACGCTCATCATGACCTTGTTCTGATAACTGGACAGGACGTTCTGGGTCATAAAAGACACCAGCACAAAGAGCAGAGCCACCAGCACCAGATTCATCAGGTAGCGCACCGGCATTTTCAGGGTCTTGCGTTTGTTCATTTTCAGTTCCCCCTTTACACCTTTTCCTGAACCTGACGGCCGAGGATGCCGGTGGGCTTGACCAGCAGCACAACGATCAGGATGGCAAACGTCACGGCATCCTTCCATGCGGAAAGGCCGATGGCGGAAACGAAGCACTCACACAGGCCGATGGCGATACCGCCGACCATAGCACCCGGGATGGAACCGATGCCGCCCAGAACAGCAGCAACGAAAGCCTTCAGGCCCAGCATGGAGCCCATGGTGGGAGTAGCCTGCGGATAGGAGCAGCAGTACAGCACGGCACCGATACCAGCCAGAGCCGAGCCCACAGCGAAGGTGAAGGAGATGGTGCTGTTGACGTTGATGCCCATCAGGCGGGCAGCGTCCATATCCTCAGAAACGGCACGCATGGCCTTGCCAAGCTTGGTCTTCTGGACCAGAAAAGTCAGGACGAGCATGGACAGGATGGTGACCACCAGCGTGATGATCGAGGTCAGGCCTACCGGTACCTTGCCGAAGTAGAAGGTCTGTGCGGTATAGTAGGCCGGGATGACCTTTGCACCCGAACCCATCACCAGCTCAGCGGTGTACTCCAGAAAGAACGACACACCGATGGCGGTGATCAGCAGGGAGATACGGGGAGCGGAACGGAGCGGAGTGTAGGCGATCTTTTCGATCACCACGCCCAGCAGGGTGCAGGTGATAATGGTGGCGCAGACCGCCGTGACCGGGCCCAGCCCCAGCTGGTTCATAACGAACCAGGACATATATGCGCCGACCATGATAACGTCGCCGTGGGCAAAGTTCAGCAGGAGGATGATGCCATAGACCATGCTGTAGCCCAATGCGATCAGCGCATAGATGCTGCCAAGGGAGAGACCATTGATCAGCTGACTGAAAAACACTGTCATGGGTTATACTTCCTTTCCAGATAAAAAAGCGGAGACTGCCGAGCAAACCTCTTCCGGCGGTCTCCGCAATGGTTCATTTCAAGTTCGGGATGTTCTCATTCCTGCTCTGCGGCACCGGAGCCGCCAGAGGAAATTTAGAACATCTCCTTCAGGACCGGTGCACCATCCACATAGGTCAGGATAGCGGTGCTCTTGACGGGGTTGTTGTGCTCGTCAAAGGTGAAGGTGCCGGTGATGCCCTCGATGGTGCCATTCTTGATGCCATCGATCACAGCCTGCTTGTACTCGTCGGTGCCTGCCTCAAGGCCTGCATCCTCAGCAGCCTGAATACCATAGCACATGGTGATGGCTGCATCGTAGCCCAGAGGAGAGAAGCCGTTGGGGTACTCCTCGCCGTACTTTTCCTTATAGGCGTTCTCAAAGTCGGGGTTAGAGCCCTTTGCGTAGTTGGCGCAGAAGTAGGTGTCCTTCAGCTGATCGTTGGTTGCATAGCCTTCCAGACCATCCCAGCCGTCGCCGCCCAGGAAGGGAACGGTCAGGCCGACGCTCTCAGCCTGAGACAGGATCTGGCCCACTTCCTGATAGTAGTTGGGGCAGAACACGGTCTCGGGATTCTTGCCCAGAATGGTGGTCAGCTGAGTCTTGTAATCCACATCGCCGTCGGAGTAGCTCTCCTCATCGACGATCTCGCCGCCCAGAGACTCGAACTCATTGACGAAGTTCTCAGCCAGACCCTCGTTGTAGTCAGCACCCTTCTTGAAGATGACAGCTGCCTTGGTGTAGCCCAGCTTCTCGTAAGCGTAATCGGCCATCTTGATGCCCTGGAACGGGTCGGTGAAGGTAGCACGGAAGACGTTCTCATAAACGGTGTCGGTCTCGGCATCGTAAGTAACAGCCTCAGCGGTAGCAGAAGCGGTGACCATGGGCATGTTGTAGTCCTGGCTCTCGGCTGCAACGGCCAGAGTCGGGGTGGTGGTAACATCGCCGATCAGACCAACGATGCCCTGATCGCACATCTTGGTGAAGCACTGGACAGCCTGCGTAGCATCGCCCTGCTCGTCCATGGTGATGGACTCGATCATCTTACCGTTGATGCCGCCCTTCTCATTGACCTGATCCAGATACAGGTTTGCGCCGTTGATAACGGCCATGCCGTAAACGGAAACATCACCAGTCATGGGGCCCAGAACGCCCACCTTGATGGTGTCGCCGGAAGCGGCAGCAGAAGAAGCGGTGGAAGCAGCTGCGGAAGAAGCAGCGGTGCTGGTGGAAGTGGAAGAAGAGCCGCCGCAGGCGGTCAGAGCAGCGGCAGCTGCCACAACACCGGCAGCAGCCAGAAAGCTGCGACGAGAGATCATCTTTTTCATAATCAGAATCCTCCTTGGATTGGAAGTATTATCCTTAAATTTGCAAAGGCACAGAGACTTTACTTCAAAGCCTCTGTGCTTTTGTACCATTATTATAGCCCTGCCTGCGGCGGTGTGCAATTCACAAACCGTCCATAGTTTTGGAGCATTTTCAGGCATTTACTGCTAATTTCAACAAATTTGAGCCGTACTTTTTGTTTACTTTTTCATTTTGTTCATTTCGTTTATGTTCAAAATGAAAGCAATTCACAAATTGCAAAAAGGTTACAGCATCGTATTTTGCCTGTATTTCTCTGCCGTACAATGCCCATTATAAGGTACAGGAGCTCACCGCCGCTCCCCTGCCGGGCCCCGCAAAGTTTTTGGCAACTAACATTGCTGTTCTCTCTTGCACTGCGGGCAAATGCGTGGTAGGATAAAGGCGGTTAGTTAGCGAATACTACCCGCACTCTGCGGGAAGTACATTTAGGAGGGTAAATTCTATGAACTATCTGGAAATCGAATCCGTTATCGGCCGTGAGATCCTAGACTCCCGCGGAAATCCCACCGTCGAGGCTGAGATCACTCTGGCCGACGGCACCGTTGCCCGTGGCTGCGCACCGTCCGGTGCTTCTACCGGTGAGTTTGAGGCTCTGGAGCTGCGGGACGGCGACAAGGGCCGTTATCTGGGCAAGGGCGTGACCAAGGCAGTTGAGAACATCAACACCGTCATCGCCGATGCTGTTGTGGGCATGGACGCCTCCGACATCTACGCCATCGATGCCGCTATGATCGCCGCCGACGGCACCAAGGATAAGTCCAATCTGGGCGCAAACGCCATTCTGGCGGTCTCCATCGCCGCCTGCCGTGCTGCAGCCGCTTCTCTGGATATGCCCCTGTACCGTTTCCTTGGCGGCGTGAACGGCAACCGTCTGCCTGTCCCCATGATGAACATCCTGAACGGCGGTGCACACGCCACCAACACCGTGGATACGCAGGAGTTCATGATCATGCCTGTGGGCGCACCTTCCTTCAAGGAAGCACTGCGCTGGTGTGCTGAGGTGTTCCACGCT
>CALDNF010000068.1 GCA_937917475.1 uncultured Faecalibacterium sp. | reverse complement strand
TGTTTCAGATTTTCGACTGCTCATCCAGCACTTCACCCAAGGCCAGCACTGCATTGCGAACGCACTCTGGGCAGGGGCACAGCACCGTACCGGTCTCGACGCCTTTCAGGTCTTTGCAGATGGTCGCACCGCATTTTTCCTTGAATGTCTGCACCAGCTCTTTGGAAACACGGGGCGTTCCCCTGCCGCCCGTGGCGATGCCCGCCACCATCACGACACCGATCAGCGCACCGCAGGTGCTCTCCATGCAGCCCATACCGGCGGCATATCCCGCCGCCAGTTTCATCAGAGTGTCGGCATCTACTGGCAGCTTGTCCTCAAACACTTTCAGAACCGACTGTGTACAGTTGCACTGGCCTGTTGCCTTCAGTTCAGCGGCCTGTGCCGCCCGTTCTTCGATGGTCACTTTTCATTCTCCTCTTTTCTTTGATAAACCGGAATTGTGCATTTGAAGCGAAGCAAAATACGAATGCACCGCAGCAATAAATTTCTGTTTAACGATTTCTTTTTCCTGTATTTTCTGTCCCTCGGATTTCCTCATGATAGAAATAATCCACGATCACCGGATGTCCCTGCGGGACTCTTCCATAAGGCATTTCATTATCCACAAAGGGACAATCATACTTCTTAGCCATTTCCTCAGCTTTTACTTCAAGTGCTTCAAAGTAGCTGCGGTTATGCTTGTTATAGATCTCATCGTAAAGCGGTACAAGATCAGGATATTTTCCGGCGATATAATCCATGATCGTCTTTTTGAAGCCGCCCCGAAGATTGAGGTTTTCGAGCCAGAACAGATCGCACTGATCCTTTACCCGCTCAAAGATACCTTCAAAGTCCGTGATCCCGGGGAATACCGGGGATACGAAACAGACTGTACGGATTCCTGCGTCATATACCTGCTTCATAGCAGCGATACGCCGTTCAATGCTCGAAGCAGAGTCCATATCGTTCTTGAAATTTTCATCCAGTGTGTTGATCGACCATGAAACGGTCACTCGTCCAAGCTTCTTCAGCAGATCAATATCCCTTACCACAAGATCAGACTTTGTGCAGATCAGAATATCTGCGTCACTGCCAATCAACTGCTCCAGAAGTTTTCTGGTATTCCCGAATTGCTCCTCCTGTGGATTGTAGCCATCCGTCACAGAACCAATGACCACCCGCTGTCCGGCATATTTCTTCGGATTTTTAATTTCCGGCCAATGCTTCACATCAAGGAAAGTACCCCATTCCTCCATGTGTCCGGTAAAGCGCTTCATAAAAGAAGCATAGCAATACTTGCAGGCATGCGTACAGCCCACATAGGGATTGACCGAGTAACCGCCTACCGGCAGACTGGACTTGGTCATGATGTTCTTTGTTTTCACCTCACGAATGAGGATTCCATCGATTACTTCTGCCATGATCTCTGTACCTCTAACACTTTATTGAATCCCTCCGGCATTTCCTGAATCATATTTTCATCCCCTATGATAGGGACAAGGTCTTCCTTCATAAACACCGGAATGCCGAGCGTATGTGCCTGGTCTGTCAAAGACCATGCCCACTCCGGCTCCGTATGAACCTTCCTGCTCTGAACCCCGGTCATAGTGCCGACAACGATCCAGTTGATTCCGGAAAGGTCAACTGTGCCGGGATCGTCGAATAACGGCTCAAAGGTAACATGGTAATGCTTTGCTCTGACATTTTTCCGAAGGGCGTCGATACGCCACAGTTCTGCTTTCCTCGTCACCGTAACGCCAAACCATGCGTTTTCCAGATCGGTATCAAAATCCAGCAGATCGGGGCGCTTGGTAAGAAACAAGAACTGATGCTGTGGATTTTCACGGATCTTTGCAAATACCTCGTCTCTCCATTCCGGCTTCCATCCGGAGAGATCGCTCATGCCGGTAAGAAGAAAGTTTTGCGGACGTTTCTTTTCCATCATCTTGAGCTTACCCGGAAAGAACTCAGGATCAGCGAAGTCATCGATCATATGCCAGCGTTTCACATTGTTGCGGGCATAGCAATATGCACACCCCACTGTGCAGCCAATGACGAGATTCATGTTCTGAATCTGATCTTTGATACAAATACTCATGACTTCTGCCACTCCTCAAGATTCTTTCTGATGCGGTCGAGGCATTCCTCAAACCGGGTAATTTCTTCCTCTGAAAAACCCTTGTAGTAAATGCTGCCCATCTCATCAGATACAGAATCGTACTCGCCCTTTAAGGCATGTGCTTTCTCAGTCAGAAACAGGAGTGTTTTCCTTTTGTCCGTTTCAGACGGAACACGGCTTATCAGTCCTTGATGTTCCATTCTTTCCAGCATCGTCGTAAGAGATGTTATCGCTAATCCGCATTTGACCGAGAGTGACCTGATCGAGATTCCATCCTCCTGCCACAGCACATAAAGAATGCGCCCCTGGGCTCCATTGAACGCATCAATATTCTTTTCGCTGAGAATCTTCTCAAAAATCCGGTCCCCAAGCTGTTTTATTTTGGTGACAAGAAATCCTCCATTTGTTTTCATGCAAAAGCTCCTATATAGTAGTTTGCAAAATCATACTATATAGGAGCTTTATTGTCAAGAGCTTGTATGTCTGAATAAAGGTAAATTCCGATTTATAAAATCCCTGTCATGACCACTGTAACCGACCGTAATGGCCGCCGATTACCCGTCTTTATTTTACCACGCTTCTCCACAGCAGAAAAGATACAGAGATAAAAAAGCCCCTGCGAACTTTGAATTCAAAATCCGCAGGGGCTTGCTCTATGCGTCGATGCATCGTCATTTTTCACCGATTTGTCCCAAAAAGCCAAATTCTATGCGCAGCGCAGGTAAGATGGGGAAGAACCGCTTTCCGTAATGTTACAGTGCCACGTTAACGGACAGAACATACACACCATTGGCGGTGTAGTAGGTGATCTGCGTAACGGTCTTGCCAATGATGGATGCAAAATAAGGATCATCGGCGTTGAAGCCCAGCTCGGTACCGCGCCAGATGTTGGTCACATGATGCAGGCCATTTTTCGATGCGAAAAATAATCTGTTCTTCTACAGGCTTCAATGCCGTAGGGAG
>CALDNF010000067.1 GCA_937917475.1 uncultured Faecalibacterium sp. | reverse complement strand
GGTTACGATGTTCACCGTCTGGTGGAGGGCCGCAAGCTGATCCTGGGCGGTGTGGAAGTTCCTTATGAAAAGGGCCTGTTGGGCCACTCGGATGCCGACGTTCTGGCCCATGCCGTCATGGATGCTGTGCTGGGTGCTGCGGCTCTGGGGGATATCGGCAAGCATTTCCCGGACACCGCCGCTGAGTACGCCGGGGCCGACAGTCTGGTACTGGCCCGCCGTGTGGCCGAGATCCTTCACGAGAATGGCTGGAAGATCGAGAATATCGACTCCACCATCCTCTGCCAGAAGCCCAAGCTGGCTTCTTATATCCCCGCCATGCGGGAAAAGCTGGCAGAAGCCTTTGGCCTGCCGGTGGATGCGGTGAGCGTCAAAGCCACCACGGAAGAGCATCTGGGCTTTACCGGCGAGGGCCTTGGCATTGCTGCCCACGCCGTTGCACTGATCGACAAGCTGTAAATGGGAGTGTGCGCCGATGACTCTGAATTCGATCATAGCCAATTTTCAGACCTTTAAATTGGTGGATCTGCTGGATATCATCATCATTGCGTTTTTGATCTATCAGCTGCTGGGGATCATCAACCGCACCCGGGCCGGACAGCTGGCAAAGGGTGCCCTGCTGGTCATGGCGGTGTATCTGGTGGCGAATATCCTGAATATGCGCACCGTGACATGGCTGCTGAACTCGCTGCTGCAGGTCGGTCTGCTGACGCTGGTGGTGCTGTTCCAGCCGGAGATCCGGCGTGGTCTGGAACGGATGGGCCAGACGGACCAGTGGATGTACCGCCTGTTCAACGTCAGGGGGCGGTATTATAACGACAACTCTCTCAAGGGGGCATGGCGCAGTGCCATCATTGCCATCTGCGATGCAGCGGAGCGGTTTTCGGAGACCAAGACCGGTGCACTGATCGTTCTGGAGCGGAACACCAACCTTTCGGAGATCATCCGCACCGGCACCCCGGTGAACAGTGCGGTCAACCTTGAGGTGCTGGGCACCATCTTCTATGAGGGCACCCCCCTCCACGATGGTGCCGCCATCATCGAGAATGGCCGCATCAAGGCGGCGGGCTGCGTGCTGCCCCTGTCCAACAATCTGGATCTGGGCAAGGATATGGGCACCCGCCACCGGGCCTGCCTTGGCATTGCCGAAAATTCGGATGCCATCGCCATCGTGGTCAGCGAGGAGACCGGTATCATCTCCATGGCAAAAAATGGCGTGCTGATCCGTCATTTTGACCGTCAGACCCTCTACACCCGGCTGATTGACGAGATGATCCCCAAAGAGACCGTCAGCGAGAAGAGTACCGCCGACAGCTGGAAGGAGCGGGTGCGCAGCCTGCTGAACTGGGTCAACCAGAAGGAGGATGAGCAGCAATGAGCACGGAACCCAAAAAGAATCCCGGCACCAAGGCTGCCATCAAGCCCACCAAAAGTCTGCTGAGTGACCGCCGCATCCGGCTGCTGCTGGCGGTGGTGGGAGCTGTCATCGCATGGATGGCGGTGACCATTGTGGTCCAGCCCGGTACCACTACCACCATCACCAATGTGCCGGTGGACTTTACCTACGATTCTTCCGCCTACACTTCCCGGGGGCTGAGTATCGTCAGTGCACCGGAAAAAACGGTCAGCCTCAAGCTTTCGGGCGATGGCTATACCATCGGCGGGCTGTCGGCTTCAGATTTTGTGGTCTACCCGGACTGGTCCGGCGTGCGGGACAGCGGTGAAAAGACCCTGCGCTTACAGGTGCGGAGCCAGAGCACCCTGCTCACCGGTGTGTCCGTCTCCATCGAGGGCGAAAACACCGTAGACGTGGTATTTGATGTAGTGGAAGAAAAGACCATTCCCATTCAGGTCACTACCAATTACCTGACCATTGCCGACGGATATATCCTGTACGGCACCGAAACGTCCAAGGAAACCGTGACCCTCTCCGGCCCCAGCACGGAGCTGAACGAGGTGGAGAGCTGCACCGCTGAGGTGACCCACAAGGGCGAGCTGACGGATTCGGTCACACTGGACACTCCGCTGCGTTTTTACACCAAGAGCGGCAAAGAAGTGGAATTCTCCTACACCACCCTTGAGACCGAGAGTGTGGAAGTGACCTTACAGGTCTACAAGCTGGCAACACTGCCGGTGACGGTCAGCTTCATCAACAGCCCCCGGGATTTTGATTCCTCGGTGCTGTCCTACTCGCTGAGCAAAAAGAGCCTGAATGTGGCGGGCCCGGAGTCTCAGATCGACAGGCTGTCCTCGCTGTCGGTGGGCACCATCGACCTTTCCACCTTTGCACTGAACAAGGTGTACGAGATGCCCATTGAGCTGCCCAGCGGGATCCACCTGCTGGATAATCTGGACAGCATCACGGTCAGCTTTGACAGCTCCCGGCTGGAGACCAAGACCCTGAATCTGCCTTCCAGCTGCGTGCAGGTGATCAACCTGCCGGTTACCTATAACCTGACCGTGGAAACCGAGCGGCTGATGAATGTGACCCTCTGCGGCCCGGCAGGCTCGCTGGGAACGC
>CALDNF010000066.1 GCA_937917475.1 uncultured Faecalibacterium sp. | reverse complement strand
TGTTCCACTCGTTTTCCGCTCCTCATGATACCATAAAAAAACAAGATTTGCAAGCGGCCTGAAAATTTGGTATACTATTTTTATCTTTTGCAGCCGGAAGGAGGAGCGGGGCGTGAAGCTTTATTTCCCGGTTCCGCAGGATGCGGATGGCGTTCTCCTGCGCAATTTTCTGCGGCAGTGTGCGGTTTCCACCGAGCTGGGCCGGGCGGTCAAGTTCCACGGCAGCGGCTTTTTTGCGGACGGTGCTCCCATCCTTGCCAACCGGCGGCTGACAGCGGGACAGACGGTCTCCTTTGAACTGCCCGCCGATGGCGAAAGCGTTGCCCCTCAGCCGGAGATTCCGGTGCAGGTGGTCTATGAGGATGCCTTTGCCCTCCTGCTGGAAAAGCCGCCCCGGCTGGCCGTTCATCCTACCCTCAATTACCCGTTGGATACGCTGGCCAACGGCTATGCGGCATGGGCACAGACCCGGGGCGGAAGCGGCGTGTTCCGGCCCATCAACCGGATCGACAAAGATACCAGCGGACTTGTGCTGGCGGCGCAGAACAGCTACGCCGCCCCTCTTCTTGCACAGCGGGTGGAAAAGCTCTACTATGCCATTGTGGAAGGGGAGCTCCCGCTGGGGCCGGGCGTCATCGATGCGCCCATCGGGCGGCAGGAAGGCAGCATCATCGGGCGGTGCGTCACCCCGCAGGGCAAGCCCAGCCGTACGGAGTATACCATATTAAAAGCGGAACATGGCCTCAGCCTTGCCGCCTGTGTGCCGGTGACCGGCCGCACTCATCAGATCCGGGTCCACTTTGCGTCCATTGGGCATCCGCTGGCCGGGGATGACCTCTACGGCGGCAGCCGGGAACGGATCGGGCGGCAGGCCCTTCACTGCGCACGGCAAACCTTTGCGGTGCCGGAGCACCGGTCCCTGCCCGGCGGTGTGGAGATCGCTGTCCCCTTGCGCTGGAAGTCTGTGACCGTGGAAAGCCCGCTGCCGGAGGATATGAGAGAACTTCTGGGCCGGAAAACGTGAACAGAACGTGAAAACTGCGTGAAAGACCTGCCCAATTTTTGTGACAAACCTTGTTTCATCGGGTTTGGAGTGTATAATAAAAAAAGAGAGTTCTGGCACAGCCGGTGTTTGAAGGCTGTGCACACAAGATAGATCCTGGAATTTGAACAGGAAGGAGCATCCCCTTTTGGTTGACGAAAAAACAAATGAACCCCGGCAGGACGAGTCAAACAGCGTCCCGCCGGTAAAAACGAGGCGGGAGCGGCTGCGGTCTCTCTGGGCACAGCTCCAGTGCAGCAGCCTGCTGCGCCGCCACCGGTTCCGCCGCAAGACGCAGCATCATATGAACCGGGTCTCTGCCCGGGTGCAGGCCAATGCATTCCTGCTCTGGCTGGGCGAACTTTTATACAGTCTGGGCTTCGCCGCAGAGTACGCCGTAGTGCGGGTGGTCCGCAGCCTGTGCAGCGGATTTTCAAGGGCAGCCCATTTGCTTCTGGGCTTTCTTCACGATATTGCTGTGATCGCCTTTCCCGGTGCGGCTCAGCTGCTCAAGGACCTCTTTGGGCCCATCGTGGTCTTTTTCAAAGGTCTGGGTGCACTGCTCATCCACGCCCACCGCATCCGCAAAAAGCAGGGCTTTGGGGCGGCGGTTCGGGCCAGCGTACATTACCTGACCAGCGGTATCCGGCGGAACCTCCGGCTTCTGCCCCGGATGGCAATGTATCTGCTGCCGCTGGCTGCGCTTGGCGTGATGGTAACGGTCTACACCGGTGCAGTCGGTCAGTCCTATGCACTGGCGGTCAAGGTGGATGGCAAAACAGTGGGCTATGTTGCCAACGAGGATGTGTTCAACTCGGCGCAGGAAGATGTGCAGCAGCGCATCAATTATGCAGGGACCGATAAGACTGAGTGGACCATCGACCCTACCTTCACGGTCGCAGTGTCCAGCCACGTCATGGATGAAAATGAGATGGCCAACGCCATCCTCAGCAATTCCAGTGACCAGATCAGCGAAGGTACGGCTCTTTATCTGGACGGCGAACTGACCGCTGTCTGCTCGGACGGCGATGCCCTCCGCAGCTACATCAACAGCCTCATCGAACCTTACGAAAATCCGGACGACCCCAACACCACGGTGGGCTTCAACAAGGAGGTCACGCTGGAAGAGGGCATCTATTTCAACGAAAGCTTTGAGGATTACAACGACATCAAGTCCATGCTGACCGGCGTGCAGCAGGCGGAGAAAATTTATACGGTCCAGAACGGCGATACCCTTTGGGCCATTGCACAGAAAAATGATCTGACTTTCAAGGAACTCTGCGCCCTTAACCCGGATTTCAAGGGAGCGCAGCTGGAGGAAAATTCCAACATTCAGGTGGGCGATGAGCTGATCGTCACCAAGGAAGAAGCAATGCTGGAAGTCCGGATCACCAAGATCGAGGTCAAGCAGGAAGAGATCCCCTTTGCCACCGAGACCACGCAGTCCAATGAGGTGAACAAGGGCGTGACCAAGACGGTGCAGGAGGGCGAAAACGGTCTGCGGAATGTGACCATGCAGAATGTCTACAACACCGACGGCACCCTGCTGGAACAGACCATCCTTTCCACCGAGACGGTCAAGGAGCCGGTAAACAAGAAGGTGGTGGTGGGCACCAAGAAGGTGGCCTCCGGTGCAACCAAGTACATTACCGGCAGCGGACAGTTCATCTGGCCGGTGCCCGGCTATCGTTACTGTTCCCGCTGGTACGGCGGACGGCATCGGGGCGTGGACATCTGCGCTGCAGCCGGTACACCCATCTATGCTACGGCATCGGGCACAGTCACCAAGGCGGGCTACGAAAAGGCCGGTGCAGGCACAGGCTATGGCTATTCTGTCATCATCAGCCACTCCGGCGGCTACAGCTCGGTCTATGCCCACTGCCTGTCGCTGACGGTCAGCGCAGGCCAGAGCGTCCGGCAGGGCCAGCTTATTGGTTATCTGGGCAGCACGGGCCGTTCCACCGGCAATCACTGCCACTTCGAGATCCGCCACAATGGCTCCTACATCCCGCCCCAGAGCATTTTCCCGGGGAAGAGATAACCCTCTCAGTCTCCTTCGGTGACTGCTTTTCCGGAGCAGAGCGGGGAAGTCCGCTGGTAAAACGTAAAATGCCGGGCCCTGTGCTCAAGGGCAGCGGTGCAATAAATTGTTTGATAAGGAGAGAATGATTATGTCTACCCCTCACATCAGCGCAGAAAAAGGCGATTTCGCAAAGACCGTCCTGATGCCCGGCGATCCGCTGCGGGCCAAGTTCATTGCCGATACCTTCCTCAAGGATGTACGGCAGGTCACCGGCGTCCGGGGAATGTTGGGCTTTACCGGCACCTATGAGGGCCGGCCCATCAGCGTGATGGGCAGCGGCATGGGAATGCCTTCCATCGGCATCTATTCCTATGAGCTGTTCAAGTTCTACGATGTGGACAACATCATCCGCATTGGTTCCGCCGGCAGCTACACCGATAAGGCCAAGCTGTTTGACGTGGTGCTGGCCACCGGTGCCGTCAGCGAGTCCAACTATGCCAAGGTCCAGAGCGGCTACGACAAGCCCATTTCTTATCCCAGCCAGAGCCTGAACGACAAGCTCCGTGCTTCGGCTGAAAAGCAGGGCATCCCTCTCATCGAGGGCAATATCCACTCTGCGGATGTTTTCTACCGCCAGCCCTCTGACGAGAAACCTACCTATTGGGAAAAGCTGCGGGATGAGCAGGGCTGTATCTGTGTGGAGATGGAGAGCTTTGCCCTCTTTGCCAACGCCAAGGTACTGGGCAAGAACGCCGCCTGCCTGCTGACCATCTCCGACAGTTTCGTTTCGCCGGAGATCACCACTGCTGAGCAGCGTCAGAAGAGCTTTACGGATATGATGAAGGTGGCTCTGGGCGCAGAGTACTAAGACTTAATATTATGCACAGCGCAGCTTTTCAGCGAGAGAAGCTGCGCTGTTTTGAACAGGAGGTATCCTTTATGACCAAACTGACACTGGACGAAAAGAAAGAGCTGATCCGGCTGGCCCTCGAAGCCCGGGAGAAAGCCTATGTGCCTTACTCGGACTTCATGGTGGGTGCTGCCCTCCGGGCTGAGGATGGCCGGGTGTTCACCGGGTGCAACGTGGAGAATGCTGCCTTTACCCCCACCAGCTGCGCCGAGCGGACGGCACTGTTCAAGGCGGTGGCGGAAGGGGTCACCCGTTTCACCGATATCGCTGTGGTGGGTTCGAGGCGGGGCGAGGTGAACAAGCAGATCACTTCCCCCTGCGGGGTCTGCCGTCAGGCCCTGTTTGAGTTCGGCGGGCCGGAGCTCAACATCATTATGGCAAAGAGCCCGGAGGATTTTATTGAGCGCAGCATGGATGAATTGCTGCCCTTCGGCTTCGGGCCCTCCAATGTGGCGGGCAATAAGGCTGTGGAGGAGTGATCGGCCTGCCCTCCGAAAAGCCGCATGGGAAGTGGAAAAAGTAAAAAATACTGCTTAAAAGTGTTACTTTTGTCTAATCTTTACAAAGAATTTGTAAAGATTTTGTAATCGCTTTTCCCTTGCTTCTTTCTGACTTCCCGACTATACTTAGGGCAGTAAATGTGCAAATGCGCACATTCCAAAATCAGATTTCGATCGATCGTATAAAAGGAGAGATTCTTATGAAGATGATTTCTCGTCGTAATTTCCTGGCTGCTGCCGGTGTTTCCGCTGCTGCTCTGGCTCTGACTGCCTGCGGCGGTTCTTCCTCTACTGCAAGCAGCACTGCTTCTTCCGTTGCTGCTTCCTCTACTGCTGTTGCTTCTGAGGCAGGCGAGCAGAAGATCATCAAGGTCGCTCTGACCTGCGATACCGGCACCATCGATGACGAGAGCTTCAACCAGGCCTGCTGGTCTGCTGTCTCCGGCTACATGGGTGATGACTGCCAGTACTACATCCCCGAGGCTGACGCTTCCGATGAGGATCGTGAGACCATGATCCGTCAGGCTGTCAACGATGGCGCAGATGTCATCGTTTGCGTCGGCTACCTGTATGGTGCATCTCTGGCTTGGGCTGCTGACCAGTATCCCGATGTCAAGTTCATCGCCATCGACGTTACGCAGGGCGACATCGGCACCGATGAGATCCCCGCAAACTGCTACTGCATCACCTTTAAGGAGGAGCAGGCAGGTTATCTGGCAGGCTACGCCGTTGCAAAGGACGGCTGGACCAAGCTGGGCTTCCTGGGCGGCATGGCTGTTCCTGCCGTTATCCGTTACGGCTACGGCTATGTGCAGGGTGCTGATGCAGCTGCACAGGAGCTGGGCACCAACATCGAGATTAACTACTTCTACGGCGGCCAGTTCTACGGTGATGCAAACATCACCTCCCGTATGGAGGGCTGGTACTCCAACGGCACTCAGATCGTCTTTGCCTGCGGCGGCGGCATCTACACCTCCGCAGTTGAGGCTGCTCTGAAGAACAACGGCTATGTGGTCGGTGTTGACGTTGACCAGAACTACATCGGTGCAAACGGCGTGGCTGATGGCACCTACGCTTACAACCCCTTCATCACCTCTGCTATGAAGGGCCTGTCTGAGGCTGTTGCTACCGCTCTGTCTGACATTGAGGCAGGCGAGTGGAGCGAGATCTCTGCTTCCAACGGCAACTTTGGTCTGGAGGACGGCGATTATGTCGGCCTGCCCACCGCTGATGACAGCTGGAACTTCAAGACCTTCACCAAGGACGAGTATGAGGAACTGAAGGGCAAGATCAAGAGCGGCGAAATCGTTGTTGACAACAGCTCGGATGATGCGGTCAAGCCCACCGTCAGCGAGTTCACCACCGTCAACTACATCCAGTAATTCTCTGCACTCCGCAGATTTTTACCGAGGGAGCACCCGAAAGGGTGCTCCCTTTTTGTGTCAGCAGCATCGTCAGGAAAAACCGGAAAAGGTTGTGCAGAATGTACAAAAGTAATACTTTACCCCTGACAGCCCGCCAAAAAATCAAAAAGAAGTGTGCAAAACGTCAAAAATACGGTATAATGGAAAACAGAATAGTATAGGTGTCGCTATGACACGAAAGGAGAGTGAGCAGATTGGCAGAGGATTTTGTGATCGAGATGCTCCACATTACCAAGGAATTCCCTGGAATCAAGGCAAACGATGATATCACCCTGCAGCTGCGTAAAGGCGAGGTACACGCACTATTGGGCGAGAATGGTGCCGGCAAGAGTACGCTGATGAGCGTGCTGTTTGGTCTGTATCAGCCGGAAGCCGGTAAGATCCTCAAGAATGGCAAGGAGGTCGCCATCCGCAACCCGAACGATGCAAATGCTCTGGGCATCGGCATGGTCCATCAGCACTTCAAGCTGGTGGAGTGCTTCAGCGTTCTGGACAACATCATTCTGGGCGTGGAGCCCAATAAGATGGGCTTTTTGCAGAAGGCAGAGGCCCGCAAAAAGGTCATGGCCCTCAGTGAAAAGTATGGTCTTCGGGTAGACCCCGATGCACTGATCAGCGACATCTCGGTGGGTATGCAGCAGCGTGTGGAGATCCTCAAGATGCTCTACCGTGACAACGAGATCCTGATCTTCGATGAGCCTACAGCCGTTCTGACGCCGCAGGAGATCGATGAACTCATGGAGATCATGCGGGGCTTCAAGAAGGAGGGCAAGTCCATCCTCTTCATCACCCACAAGCTCAACGAGATCATGGCGGTGGCCGACCGGTGCACCGTCCTGCGCAAGGGCAAGTATATGGGCACCGTGGACATCAAGGATACCACCAAGGAAGAACTTTCCCGGATGATGGTGGGTCGTGACGTCCAGCTTCAGGTTGAGAAAAAGCCCGCCCACCCCGGCGAAGTAGTGCTGGACGTGGAAGGTGTGACGATGCACAACAGCCTGCACAAGAAGGACTCTGTCAAGAATGTTTCCTTCCAAGTCCACGGCGGCGAGATCGTCTGTCTGGCTGGCATCGAAGGCAACGGACAGACAGAGTTTGTCTATGGCCTGACCGGTCTGGAAAAGATCAGCAGCGGCAAGATCGTGATGGACGGTCAGGATATTACCAATGCGACCATCCGGCAGCGTTCCAAGGATGGCATGAGCCATATCCCGGAGGACCGTCACAAGCATGGTCTGGTGCTGGATTACAGTCTGGAAAACAACATCGTGCTCCAGCGGTACTGGCAGCCTGAGTTCCAGAACCACGGCTTTATTAAACAGGAGGCTGTGCGGGAGTATTCCGATAAGCTGATCGCTCAGTATGACGTGCGCAGCGGTCAGGGCAGCTCCACCATCGTCCGCAGTATGTCCGGCGGCAACCAGCAGAAGGCTATCATCGCCCGTGAGATCGACCGTGACCCCAAGCTGCTGGTGGCAGTGCAGCCCACCCGAGGACTGGACGTGGGTGCCATCGAGTACATCCATCGGCAGATCGTGGCCGAGCGGGATAAAGGAAAAGCCGTCCTGCTGGTCAGTCTGGAACTGGATGAAGTCATGAACCTGTCTGACCGCATCCTCGTTATGTACGAGGGTGAGATCGTGGGTGAGTTTGACCCTAAGACCACGACGGTGCAGGAGCTGGGCCTGTATATGGCCGGTGCCCGCAAGCAGGGAAAGGAGAACAAGTAACAGATGAACAAGAAAAAACTTTCCCACAGCAACCTCAACAGCTCCATCACCAGTGTGCTGGCGGCTCTGCTGTGCATCCTGATCGGCCTTGTGGTCGGTTTTCTGGTGCTGCTGGCCATCAACCCGGCTCATGCCTGGGGCGACGGCTTTGTGCGTATTCTCAAGGGCGGCTTCCATGATGCGCCCTACGGCGTCGGCAAAGAGCTGGCCAATGCGGCTCCTCTGATCATGACCGGCCTTTCGGTGGCTTTTGCCTTCAAGACCGGCCTGTTCAACATCGGTGCTTCCGGCCAGTATACGCTGGGTGCGCTGGGTGCCCTCTACTGCGCCATCATGCTCAAGCTGCCCTGGTTCGTCTGCCTCATTGCAGCTACCATTCTGGGCGGCATCTGGGGTGCCATCCCGGGCTTCTTCAAGGCGTATTTCAACATCAATGAGGTCATCACCGCCATCATGTTCAACTGGATCGGCCTGTATCTGGTCAATGAGCTGATCTACCAGAACGGCACCGGCCCCATGTATGACGTGCGGAACACCCGCACCATGAACCTGAGCAAAAGCCCGGAGTATGCACAGTCCATCATTCCGGATTTCGGTCTGAATAAGCTGTTCCAGACCAACAGCACCACCATTGCTATCTTCCTGGCGGCTGCGGTGGCCATTTTGATCTGGGTCGTGCTGAACAAGACCACCTTCGGCTATGAGCTGAAGGCCGTCGGCCTGAACAAGAACGCCGCCAAGTATGCCGGTATCAACGAGAAGAAGAATATCGTCCTCTCCATGGCCATTGCCGGTGCACTGGCAGGCTTTGGTGCGGGCCTGTACTACCTCTCCAATGTGTCTCAGTGGAACCCGCTGAACTCCACCAGCCTGCCTGCCATGGGCTTCAACGGCATCTCGGTGGCTCTGCTGGCAAGCTCCAACCCCATCGGCACCATCTTCTCGGCACTGTTCATCTCCCATATCTCGGTGGGCGGCTCCTTCCTGTCCACCAAGTATTATCCGACGGAGATCTCTGACCTGATCAGCGGCATCATCATCTACCTGTGCGCATTCTCGATGCTGTTCCGGGGCAAGATCCACAGCCTGCTGTTCAAAAATGCCGACAAGACCAATGTAAACGCAGAGCCCGCCCCTGCAAATGCAAAAAAGGAGGGCAAATAATATGCTGCTTCTGATCAAATATACCCTGCTGTACGGCATCGTTCTGATGCTGGTGGCTCTGGGCGGTATGTTCAGCGAACATTCCGGCATCATCAACATTGCACTGGAAGGCATCATGGTCATCGGCGGTGTG
>CALDNF010000065.1 GCA_937917475.1 uncultured Faecalibacterium sp. | reverse complement strand
GGTGATGGTCTGGCTGATGCCGTAGCCCAGCGCACCGCCGCCGGCTGCATTCAGGTTGAAAGCACCCTTGAAGATGGCAGCAAAGGCCGCCGGGATGTTGCCCGCGTGCAGCACCACGATGACCAGTGCGCCCGCGATGTAGAACAGTGCCATGAGCGGCACCAGCTTCTCGGTGACGGCGGCAACGCGCTTCAGGCCGCCGATGACGATAAGGGCCGTGACCACCATCAGGACAAGGCCGGTGACGACGGTGGGCACGCCAAAGGCGACGTTCATGTTGCCGGCAATGGAGTTGATCTGGCTCATGTTGCCAATGCCAAAGGAAGCCAGAATGCAGAAGCAGGCAAACAGCACCGCCAGCACCTTGCCCAGCGTCTTGCAGCCCTTCTTGGCACCAAGGCCGTCGGTCAGGTAGTACATGGCACCGCCGGACCACTCGCCTTTTTCATTCTTGCGGCGGTAGTAGACGCCCAGCACATTTTCCGAAAAGCTGGTCATCATGCCCAGCAGGGCCATGACCCACATCCAGAAGATGGCACCCGGCCCGCCGCTGATGATGGCGGTGGCAATGCCCACAATGTTGCCGGTGCCGATGGTAGCCGCCAACGCCGTGCAAAGGCTCTGGAACTGGCTGATGGCCTTATCGTCCCGGCCGGTATGGGCCGTGATGTGCTTATCCACGAAGATGGCACCAATGGTGTTCTTCATCCAGTAGCCAAAGTGCCGGAACTGAAACAGCCCTGTGCGGGTGGTCATGATGAATCCGGCGCAGAACAGCAGGGCCAGACCGACCGGCCCCCACACTACACCGTTGACCGCATTGTTGACCCGGGTAATGGTTTCGAGCATTGTAATTTTCCCCCTCCTGAAACAGAAAAATGCGGACAGAACCAAAGGCTCTGCCCGCACACTCTCCGCTTTTTGACCACGCACCCATGCGCAGTCTGCCGCAGGCAGACACACTTCGTTGTGCGTGAAAATGTTGTTGAAACCTTATCATATTTTCCCGGCTTTGGCAAGAGCTTCACCCCATTTTACGCCGAGGTTTCATCTTTTATTCCGGGAGATGAATTTTGTTGTTGTATGACTTTTCTGTATGAAGCATCGCATTTTTGTGCAAACTCCGCTTGAACATCCCCGGCCTGCCGGGGCGCAAAGGAGGCGTGCCCCATGCACCGTCACACCGCACCTTCCCACGGATGGAACCCTTTCTGGGCTGCACTGGGTGCAGCCCTGCTGGTTCTGCTGCCTCTTGTGGGCGGCACGGTCCTGCTCACCCGCAAAGCGGTCCGGGAGCGTCTGCCCGCCGCCGAATCCCAGCGAGGGGTGCCGGTGCACCTCCCCGCCGAGGCAGACCGGATGACCCTTCTGGTCTGCCTGACCGGGGAAAATCCGGGCTTTCTGCTGCTGCATCTGGACGCTTTTCAGAACCGCCTTGGCCTGCTGGCCCTGCCCGCCGAGACCTGCGTGGATTTTGGCGGCAAGGATGCCACCCTCGCCCACTGCTATGCCTCTGCCGGGCCCGCCCGCTGCCGGGAAGCTCTGACCCCGCTGCTGGCTCTGCCGGAAGATACCCGGTATCTGGCCCTTTCCCCCGCCCTGCTCTCCCGGCTGGCCGGGCGGTATGGCTCCTTCCGGGTGGGCTTTTCGGGAGCCCTTACCCCGGAGGAGCTCACCCTCTGCGGGATGGGCAACGGGGTGCAGGGGCTCTCTGCCGACGAAGCCCACCGTGTCCTCAGCGAACTTGAGCAGGAATATGCCGCCAGTCTTCCGCCTTTCCGCCGGGCTGCGGCCCGGGCCGTGGTCTGGGACGCTTTTTTCCGGCAGAATCTTGAGCTTCTGCCCGCCGCTCTTCCGGAATCTCTGCGCACCAACAGTTCTTCCCTTCTCACGGACCTGACAGCGCAGGACTACACACATCTGGAAGAAATTCTGGAATTTCTGGCCAACGGCTCCGCTCCTGTCTGGGCCGAGGCTCTGCCCGGCAGCTGGGACGGCTCTCTTTACCGGCCCGACGATGCTTCCCGGGCTGCGGTGCAGACCCTTTTCAACGTCTCCCCCACCAATGGGCAGGCATCGTCTGCCAACGAGCCGTAACCCAGCACCAGTGTACCGCATTTTTCCTGCCTGCTGCCGGTCAGGTCAAAATCGCTCAGCAAGCTGAACTGCATCCCGGCCTGTGCCGCTGCAGCCCGGAGGGCGGCATCGGCGGGCGGGTCTGCAAGCTTTGCCAGCAGATGCAGCCCGGTGTGGAGCCCCATCAGCTTCAGCTCCCCGGGCCCAAAAGCCCCGGTCAGAGCCTTGGCCAGCGCATCCCGCCGGGCCTTGTAGGCCACCCGTTCCCGGGCCAGATGCCGGGTAAAATAGCCCTCGGTGATAAAGCGGGCCAGTGTCTGCTGCTCAAACCGCCCCACCGGGCTGGAGTAGAGCCGGTAGGTGCGCTGCCAAGCCGGGAGCAGATGCCGTGGCAGGACCATATAGGCGATCCGGATGCTGGGGGCAAGGCTCCGGGAACAGGTGGAAAGATAGACCACCGGCCCATCCGCCCCCGCCATTCCCTGCAGGCTGGGCAGGGGCCGGGTGTCGAACCGGAACTCCGAATCGTAGTCGTCCTCGATAATGTACCGCTGCCCCGGCTGGCGGGATGCCCAGCGCAGCAGCTCGGCCCGCCGGCCCGCCGGCATGGTGACCCCGGTGGGGAACTGGTGGCTGGGGGTGACATAGCAGACCGCCGCCCCGGAACGATACAACGCTTCAATGGACAAGCCGCCCTCATCCACCGGAAGGCAGCAGCAGGACACACCGTTGTTGGCAAGCACCTGCCGGGCCCGGGGATAGCCCGGGTTCTCCACCGCCGCCGTTCCCGGAAGCAGCGGAGCCAGCAGGCCCAGCAGATATTCCAGACCCGCCCCTACAACGATCTGGTCTGCCCCGCACCGCACGCCCCGGTATTCTTCCAGATACTCCGCCAATGCCTGCCGTAGCTCGATGTCTCCCTGTGCATCGCCATGGGTCAGCAGCTCCGGCGAGGAGTAGAGCAGTTCCTTTTGCAGCCTTGCCCAGGTGCGGAAGGGAAACAGTCCCGGATCCACCCCCCGGGTGGAGAGGTCAAACTGCACCGGCGTGTCCTTCGGTTCCGGCGGCTGCACCGGTGCGGCGGCCTGCATTTCCGGCTCCGTCCGCTGGGGCAGGGCCAGATACTCCTGCACATAAAAGCCACTGCGCTCCCGGGATTCCAGATAGCCCTCCGCCGCCAGAAGCTGATAGGCCGCATCCACGGTGTTCACCGACACCGACAGCTCTGCCGCCAGCCGCCGCTTGCCCGGCATCCGGGTGCCGGCGGCAAGGGTGCCCGCCCGCATCTCGTCCGCAAGGCTTTTATAGAGCTGTTCATACAGCGGCACCGCCGATGCCGCATCCAGTGCTGTTGTCAAATGGACCATAGAACCCCTCCCTGCTTTGGGCACCTCTCCAAACTGACCCCATAAAAAAACTTTATTCTGGGTATTTTCATGGGGCCAGTTCTGCGTATAATAGGAGCATACCCGCTGGACACCCAAATGTCAAGTAGTTTTATGGGTAATCCGTTGTGACCGAACGCTTCTGCTGCTGCAAAAGAAAGGGGCCTGGCCTTGCCCGGTTCGGCAAACGTTAAAATTGGAGGGAAAAATCATGTCTACCACCGCAATGTGGCTGCTGCTGGCAGTCGTTGTCATTGTCATCGTCTTTGCAAGTATCCTTTACAAGCGCACCTTTACCGTGCACGAACTGGCTCTGACCGGCGTCATGGCAGCTTTGAGCCTGATTGCCTATCTGTTCTTCCGGATCCCCTTCTACGGCGGTTCCTCGTTCCATCTGGGCAACACCTTCACGGCCCTGACCGCCCTGTTGCTGGACGGTGTGTCCGGCGGTCTGGCCGGTGCCATCGGTCTGGCTCTGGCCGACATTCTGGCCGGTGACCCGGGCTATGCCATTACCACCTTCGTGCTCAAGTTCATCATCGGCATCACCTGCGGTGCCGTGGCCCACAAGGTCTTTAAGCTGAAGGAACTGGACCGCCACAGCCCCGGCTATCTGGTCAAGGTCATCGTCTCCGCCGGTTCCGGTCTGCTCCTGAACGTCTTTACCGACCCGTTCCTCGGCTACTTCCGCAATGTGTACATTTTCGGTCAGGAGTATACCATCGCCAAGGCCCTGACCAAGATCACCGGCGGCATCACCTTTGTCAACAGCGTGGCTTCCACCGTCTGTGTGGTCATCCTCTACCTCGCCCTGCGTCCTGCCCTCGAGCGTGCAAAGCTTCTGGACAAGGGTGAGAAGAAGTAATTCTGCTCTCTATCGTCTTTTCTGATACAACAACCCACAGGAGCCGGGACCTTATGGTCCCGGCTCCTGTGGGTTGTGTGCATTTTATTCTTTTTCAAATACGAGGAAGCGGAACGAGATCGCCGTGGTCAGCTGCGGCAGAGCCGCAAGGCGGGCCGCACCGTCCCGGGGCGTTTTCCAGTAGTAGGGCGTCATCCCAAACAACGCTTCCAGCTGGTCTGCCGGGACTGTGATCTCCCCCGAGACTTCCCGCTCCCCGATGGGACGGAAGCCCGGATACTCGATCTGCTGCACCGGGTTTTTGTAGGGCTTTTCGTAGAGGACGGCTTTCATCTGGTAAAGATGCTCCTCCCCGGGGACGACATAGATCATCCGTCCGCCGGGCCGCAGCACCCGGCGGAATTCCTCCTGTGCAAACGGCGAAAAGCAGTTGAACAGCAGGTCTGCCCAGCCGGTCTGCACCGGCTGATGAAAGCTGGATGCCACCGCATATTTCGCTCCGGGCAGGGCCTTTGCCGCCAGCCGGACCGCCGGTTTTGCAATGTCGAAACCAGCCAGTTCCAGCGGTTTGCCCGCCGCATCAAACTGCCCGGCGATGCACCGGTCATACCAGCCCTCGCCGCAGCCCGCATCCAGCAGATGCAGAGCCCGGTCCGGGGCGGCAGGCTGGCCATATTCCAGACAGAGTTCTCCTGCCGCCTGCCCGAAGATGCCGTAATACCCGGCGTTCAGGAAGGCCCGACGGGCGGCTACCATCTCTTTGCCGTCGCCGGGGGTCCTGGTGCGCATCTTCTGCACCGGAAGCAGATGCCAGTAACCCTCCTTGGCACGGTCAAAGCTGTGTCCGGCGGGACATTTCAGGGTGCTTTCTCCAGTCAGCGGCTCACCGCAGAGGGGGCAGCACCAGGGGGCATCCTTCCAAACTGTCTGCATCCTTAAACTTCCTCGCTGTGATCCTCGATGGGAGCCGTTGCGCCGCCATGGGCGTTCATATACTCCTCAAAATTGGTAAACTTCTGCTGCGGCGGGCGGCGGCTGATGAGCACAAGGCCCGGGTCCTCGTCCTTTGCAGGCAGATTGCGGCCCCGGCTGCGGGTATTCTGCTCCGGCTTCCGGGCCGGACGTGCGGAGGCATTGAAGGTGCCTGCACCGTTCCGGCTGCGGCCATTCTCGCTGCGGTCCGTCCGGTCACTGCGGCCACTGTTCCGGGCCGGACGCTCATTCTTTGCGGGGGCAGCGTTCCGGCCGCTGCGGCCTGCACCCGGGTTCTCGGTGCGGGCATTGTTCTGGCCATTCTGGGACTGTGCGTTTCGTGCGGTCCTGATCTGGGGGGCAGGCTGTACTGCCGGAGCCTTTTTGGCCGGGCGGAGAGGTGTTGCCTCAGGTGCGCTCACAAAATGGGGGTCAAACTTGGGCTGCGCATTGCTGCCTCGGTTGACATTCCCTGCTGCACCGTTTTCACGGCGGGGGTGGTTGTTATTGGAACGGCGGTTCTCATTGCGCCCGCCGGGTGTGCGCTTCTGGTTTTCATCCATCGGTTGTTCCTCTATTCTCACAATTTTCTGAGGTTTCGGCTGCTTTGCAGGCTTTTCTACCTTTGCGGGAGCCGATTCCGCTTTTCCTTTTGCAGCCTTTGCCGCTTTGGCAGGCTGCTTTGTTTCCGGGGCAGTTTCCTCTGCTTTTTCAGCTTTGGGTTTACGGCCCCGCACCGGGGGAGCTGCCTTGACCGGAGCGGGCACACCGTCCCAGGGATGACCGGACACCACCGGAATCTTCCGACGGTTCAGTTTTTCGATTCCGGCCAGATACTCCTGCTCCTCCGGGGCACAGAAGCTCACTGCCGTGCCGTCGGCACCGGCCCGGGCCGTCCGGCCGATCCGGTGGACATAGGTCTCGGGGACCTCCGGCAGATCGTAGTTAAAGACATGGGACAGCTCGCTGATGTCGATGCCCCGGGCGGCGATATCCGTTGCCACCAGCACTTTGGTCTTGCCAGCCTTGAAGCCTTCCAGCGCAGCCACCCGGGCACTCTGGCTCTTGTTGCCATGGATCGCCGCAGCGGGAATGCCCTGCTTGGTCAGGTCTTTTGCAATTTTATCCGCACCATGCTTGGTACGGCTGAACACCAGTGCATTCTGCACCGGCGGATTCAGGTTCTTGATGAGCCAGGGCAGCAGAAATTTCTTATTGCCCTTTTCCACAAAGTAAAGGCTCTGGGCGATCCGGTCCACCGTGCTGGACACCGGGTCCACCTTGACAAAGGCGGGGTCGTGGAGGATGCCCGATGCCAGCTGCTCGATCTCCTTGGGCATAGTGGCACTGAACATCAGGTTCTGCCGTTTTTCCGGCAGCTTTGCGATCACCCGCTTCACATCGTGGACAAAGCCCATGTCCAGCATCCGGTCGGCTTCGTCCAGAACAAAGATCTCAATGTTGGAAAGGTCAATGAGCCCCTGCCCCACAAGGTCGTTCAGACGGCCCGGGCAGGCGATGAGGATCTCAACGCCTTTTTTGATGGCCTCCACCTGCGGAGCCTGCCCCACACCGCCAAAGATGACGGTGCTGCGCAGCTTGAGGTACTTGCCGTAGGCGGCAAAGCTTTCGCCGATCTGCAAAGCAAGCTCCCGGGTGGGGGTGAGGATCAGGGCACGGACGGCCCCGTTCTTCCGTGCGGGCATTGCCGTCAGCCGGTCCAGCATGGGCAGCGCAAACGCCGCCGTCTTGCCGGTTCCGGTCTGGGCGCAGCCCATCAAGTCCCTTCCCTCAAGCACCGGCGGAATGGCCGATGCCTGAATGGGGGAGGGATTCTCATAGCCCGCCTCCGCAATGGCACGCAGCAGGGGGGCGGACAGATTCAATTCGTTAAAAGTCATGGTTCTCCTAGTTATTCTTTGATCTTACGGCACTCGATATAGTACCGCTTTTCCTCGGCATGGCCCATGCTGAAGGTCTTGCGGGGAAGCACGCCGCCCAGCACGACCCCCTTGAACAGATCCCGCTTCTCAAAGGGCGGCAGCAGGAAGGCCACACCGCCCTGCCTGGTCAGTGCACGAACGGCAGGCTCGTCGTGAACATAGTCCACCCGGGCCTCCTTATGGCGGGCAAGGAAATATTCAATAAATTCGTCAATGGTGCCCACAGTTAGAGGGGCCACCGGGTCTTCAAAGCTCAGCACATTGGAAACATGGGGCCCTGCCAGCGTAAAGGACTGCTGCTTCGCATTGCCGAAGCAGATGCCCGCCATATTGGCGTCGCTCCAAGTGATCAGAGCCAGCAGCACCGCACCGCAGTCCACATTGAAGAGAACACGATGGATGGGCTCGATCTCGATGGCCGGAGAGTGGACATTGCAGACCTCTGCCAGACACCACCGGGCCGGGTGATTCTTCTGCTGCTCGGGGGTCAGGGTCTTTTTCAGCTCTTCCCAGCAGGCCTTGGCCGACGCCAGAGAATGGTTGCCGTCGCCCACAGCCAGCGTCAGGGGCCGTGCACCCTTCGCCTCGGGATATTTTGCGTCAAAGGCTTCCTGACTGCCCAGACCGTTCAGGGCCTTGTCTATCTGCGCCAGCAGAGCCGGGTCTTCTACAGCCCAGCCCGCAACATGGCCGCCGCCCAGCATCAGTTCACCCTCGTAGACCTTCCGCAGCTCGTTCTTCCGTGCGCCGATGGGCTCAATGAGGGTGCAGTCCGGATCATCGGCCAGCATCATCACATGGGGCGTTTCCAGTGCTGCGCCCCGCCGCACCGCCATCCGGGGCGGGATGCGGGATTCCACGGTCTTTTCACTGGGACGGATCGCCGGGCGGGAGCCCTTGATGTAACTGTAGGCCTCCAGATCGATCTTTCCCACAAGGCCCTGCCGCACCCGGCCGCTCTGCTCGGTGCGCTCAACATACACAAAGCCGTCTACGGCCCGGGTCAGAACATTCTGTGCGTATTCGTCCATGGTCTTGTGGATGGTCTCCACCCGGGCAGCGGCATCGCCGTCCTCCAGATAGACCTCCGGCAGGATCAGGTTCAGGGTGCTGGGGCTGCCGGAAGCGGTCTGCGCCGCCTTTTTCCAATATTCCCGGTCACTGGTGAACTGATCACAGGCGATGCAGCCCCACTTTTCCAGCGGAATATTTTCCGCAGGCAGCAGGATATGGGCAGGAGAAAAGCAGGATGTGTTGTTCATAGTAGATTCCTCGCTTTCATAATACCAAGGTTCAGCCAAAATAATTTGCCGCAGAGTCCTCGATGACGCTGTGCTCCACCCCGGCATCCGTCAGGGTCTGGGTCAGCTCTGCACGGCCCGTTTCATCCAGAGAGGACTTGGCGGGCACGGTCACCAGCAGGTTCTTCATCCCCAGCTGCGCCGCCGGAGCTCCCAGCGTCGTGGCGGTGTCGGTCACCTGACCCAGTGAATAGCTGTACCAGAGGGTCACGCTGCCCTCAAAGCGGGCCTGCCATGCGGCGATATCTGCCGCCAGCTGCCCGGCACGGTCCACGCCATTCGTCTGGCCGAAGTCCTGTTTGCCGTTCTTTGCCGAGGGGAACTGCACATTGGTCAGCACAATCTGGTCAAAACCCATGCCGTGCACTTCATCGATGAGGTCGCCGATGAACTGGACTACCTCAGCCGAATAGGGGTTCAGCCACGGATTGCCGCCCGCCGATGCCTTGTTGTCCAGCCAGAGGTATTCCTGCCCGGTGTAACCGATAGCCATGCTCCGCACCGTGCGGGGCACAACGGGATCTTTGAACGCTGCAAGAGATGCCACAGGAACGAGACCGTTTTCCTTGAAGATCGCAGCGATCCGGGCAGGGTCCACCGTCGTGCCGCCGATGCTGTTGGCTGCCGGGGCCAGCTGAGACGGATACCAGATGGTGCCGTCGCCGTCCTTGAGGGTGACCTTGGCATAGGTCACTCCCTGCGCTGCCAGCTGCTGCGCCGCTGCCTGAATGGCGGCATCGTCGGTCAGGGACGATACATCCACCTCGGCCCAGCTGCCCTCCACGATGGCGGTGCCGGGCGTGGGCTCAGGTTCCGTGACCACAGGCTCCTCCGACCGGGAAGATGCTGCCGCCGCACTGGATGCCGCTGCCTCGCTGGAAGCGGCGGCCGACGCTGAAGCCGACTCCGCTTCCAGATCCCGGTTGCGCACCACGGTATACCAGGTGTGGGTAGCCCAGTCGATGACATGGGGGGCGGCCACCCACGCTGCCGCCAGCACTGCGATCACCAGAACCGCAATGCCCACCCCTTTTTTGATCCGCATTTCACGGCTGTAAAAACTCCGCCGGTAGCGTTTGACCTTTGGACGTTTTTTGTAGTGTGCCATAATCGTACCACCCTCCCTGTTTCAATTACAGGATCACAGAATGTCCGGTAAAGCCATAGATGGCCAGTGCCAGCACGCCGACATAGATCAGCGTGATGGGCAGGCCCCGGAATGCCGACGGAATCGCCCGGCTGCGCAGCCGGTTGCTTGCCTCGGTGACCAGCATGACCGCCAGCAGATAGCCCAGACCGCTGCCCAGACCAAAGCCCAGCGACTGCCCCAGCGAAAAGCTCTGGGTCCGCTCCACCAGCACCGTGCCCAGCACGCAGCTGTTCAACGCCGCCAACGGCAGAATACGGATAAGCTGACCGCTGCGGGGCCCATGCACCAGCCGGAGCACCAGTAGCTCAAACAGGCAGACCACTGCGATGCAGGCCAGATAGACCAGCGGCCGCAGCTGTGCCCGGTTTTCCAGCGGGGCGATGAACCCGCCGGCATAGAACGCCAGCGGAGCCACCAGCACCTGCGTCACGCAGAGCATCAAAGCGAACCACCAGCTGCTGGTCCGGTCGTCGCCCACCAGCTGCACCAGCCGGGACACGCCGAGACCTCGGGTGAAGATGGCATTCTGCGCAAAGATCGCCAGCACGGCATAGCCGAAAAACGTAGCAACCGCATCCATCACTTCCTTCATTGCTTGTGGTTCACCTCCTTATGGGCATACATGCCGACCACATTTCCGGCCTCGTTCCGCAGGTCCTTCTTCCGCCAGGAAACCAGCGCACGCCAGACGGCGCAGACCACACCCAGCACGATGAAGCCGCCCGCCGGCATGGATGCCATAGGCAGGACAGGCCGGGTCAGGGTCACACCGAACACGGTGCCCGCCGCCAGCCACTCCCGGATGCAGCCCACCAGCAGAAGCAGCAGACCGTAGCCGACGGTGATCCGGATGCCCTTGGAAAAGGCTTTCCGGGGCCACTCCTGCACCCGGCCAAAACGGTAGATGAGCAGGGGCTCCACCACCAGCAGGGGCAGGTACACGCCCAGACTCAGCAGTTCCACCCCGAACAGAGCGTTCAGGATGGGGTATACCAGAAAATACACCACTGCTGCGCTGCCGCAGTAGATCAGCCCCCGGAACAGCAGTTTCTTTTCCAGCTCTTCCGCCGAGGGCTCCTCGTCGTTCAGGGGGACGGCCCGGCTCAGCAGGCAGGCCAGCAGCCGGGAGGGCGTCAGCAGCAAAGCCACTGCGATCGCCAGCATGAAAGCGTTCCGGCCGGAAGTTGCCAGCACCACCAGCGGAGCAAGGCCCATGCCCTGCATCACGGCAGGGTTGTTCAGGAACACCCGGTCATGGTGAGCATATTTCTCAGGATTTTTCAGGAATCGTTCCGCAGCGTCACGTCTCATTGTGCAGCCTCCTCTCCCTCGTCCGGGGCCCGGTGGAGCAGCTGATACAGCCGCAGTTCGGTCCGGTCAAGCCAGCCGGAAATGCTGTTGAGGGTCAGCAGTGCAAAGCAGACACCGGTATCGTACACGCCGAAATACCGGAAGCCCATGGTCACCACGCCCAGCAGCACACCGTAGAGGATCCGCCCGATCCGGTGATGGGCACAGGTATAGGGTTCGTTGAAGAGGAACACGGCACTGAACAGCATAGCACCGGTCAGCAGCTCGTCCCGGACACAGTTGATCCGGAACCAGAAGCTGGAGACCAGCGAAGAGTCCATCAGGCCCGCCTGCCGGGGGAAGAAAAATGCGATGAGCGCACTGGTCAGAACAAAGCTGACCATGGTGCTCAGCCGGATATCCTTCTGAGCCCAGAGGAAGAAGCCGCAGGCCACGATGATCAGGGCCGCTCCGGTGCCCATGGGAGCGGCAAACTCGCCCAGCCCCAGACTCATGGCACTGAGATTCAGCATACCGCCGCTGCGCATGGTGTCAGCAATGGTGCTGGACACCGGCACCCCAGAAGCGTCCCACAGGGGGATCGCCGTATAGGGCTGCGGATAGCGGAACACCTGCTCCGGCCAGGAAACCGCCGCCACCGTGTAGCCCACCGCCGCCGGGTTGAAGGGATAGCTGCCGTAGCCGCCAAACGCCTCCTTGCCGATCAGGACGCCTGCCATCACTGCTGCGATCAGGACATACCAGTCCACCGTAGCGGGCAGCAGCAATGCGATCACAAGGGCAAAGCTCTCGTTGGAAAAATCCCAGCCCTGATACACTCTCCGGCGCAGCAGGCTGACCAGACGGTCGCACAGATTGCCGGTGAGCACCGCCGCACCGCAGAGCAGCAGCGGGCGCAGGCCATACAGATAGCAGGACATACAGAGCAGCGGCACCGCCATCCAGCACAGATGCCGGTAGTACCGGCCGGTGCGGGCCAGCTCCTTCTCCTGCAGGTCAATGATCGTTTTTTCCATGGCGTTCTCCTTACAGAGCCGCCAGACGGCCCACGGCCGCCGCCGGGTCAGCAGCACCAAAGACGGCACTGCCTGCCACCAGAACATCGGCACCAGCCTCCACACAGAGGGGGGCGGTAGCATCGTCCACACCGCCGTCCACTTCCAGCAGGAAGTGCAGGCCCCGCTTCTCCCGCTCGGCTTTGAGCCAGCGGAGCTTATCGAGGGCCGAGGGCATGAACTTTTGCCCGCCGAAGCCCGGCTCTACGCTCATGACCAGCACCAGATCCAGCTGATCCAGATAGGGGGCCAGCTCTTCCGGCGACGTGCCCGGCTTGATGGTCAGGCCGGTCTTGCAGCCCAGAGCCTTGACTTTATCCAGCGTCTCCTGAATGTCATCCTCACATTCCAGATGGAAGTTGTAGAGGGTGGCACCGGCCTTGATGAAGGGCTCAGCATAGGCCAGCGGGTGGGAGATCATCAGATGCACATCATAGAAGGCATCCGGCAGGTTTTTGTGCAGGCTCTTGAGCACCGGCACACCAAAGCTGATGTTGGGCACAAAGTGTCCGTCCATCACATCGTAATGCAGCATCTTTGCACCGGCATCCAGCACCATCCGGCAGTCATCGCCCAGATGGCCAAAGTCGGCAGAAAGGATCGAAGGACTTACAATCGTCATTTGTATTATACTCTCCGTTATTTTCAGAAAGATTTCTGCTGATTGTCCTCATTTTCCGTCATTTTTCTGGCCCAAAAGGCCCTGCGGAAGGAGAAGGACATAGCTATTTTCTAGTTTACATGAAAATGCGCAAAAAATCAAACCCGCCGCCGTGTTTTTCACGGAAAGAATACAAAATTCCGGCGCAAACCAAAACAACCAGACCACCTCACCCTCCGGGAGGCAGTCTGGCTGTGCAGGATTCAGTTGACCGGCTTCATGCTGGCGGGGTCTTCCACCGCACCGGGACGGCCGCTCTCGTCGGGCAGACGCTTCATCCCGCCGGGGTTGGGAGCCTGTGCCGGCAGGGTAAAGACGAACTGGCACCACTCGCCCTGCTGGCTCTCCACCCGGATCTGTCCGCCGGAGAGATTGACCAGCACCTTGCAGATGTTCAGGCCAAGGCCCGCACCCCGGGCATGAAGCCCCCGGGAACGGTCCTCCTTGTAGAACCGCTGGAAGACATAGGGCAAAGCCTCAGGGCTGATGCCCTGACCCGAGTTCCAGATGGAGATCTCCACATCCGGGCCCAGCTTTTCGACCCCAAAGCGGATGGTGCCGCCCGCAGGGGTAAACTTGATGGCGTTATCCAGCAGGTTGTAGACCACCTGATGGATGAGGTCGGGGTCGGCATAGACCAGAACCTTTTCGTCCATGGTCAGTCCCTCGATCTCGATCATGCCGTCGTTGATCCGCTGCTCTGCCGAAAGGGCCACGCCGGTCAGGGTCTCCCAGATGTTGAACATCCGGGCGTTGACCTGATACTCGCCGCTTTCCAGCTTGGACAGATCCAGCATATTCTGGATCAGCCGGGCCAGACGACCAGTCTCTTCCGACACCAGCTGCAGATAGTGGTTCTGCATCTCGGGCGGGATGGTGCCGTCCAGAATTCCGTCGATGAAGCCCTTGATGGTGGTCATGGGGGTACGCAGCTCGTGGGCGATATTGCCCATGAACTGGCCCCGGGAATTGTCGTTCATCTGGATGTTCTCGGCCATGGTGTTGAAGGTCCGGGCAAGGTCAGCGGCCTCGCCTTCTCCTTCCACGCCTTCCACCCGCACCGACAGGTCACCGCCGCCGAACCGCTGGGCTGCATCGGTGATCTTCTGAAGCGGGTCGGTCAGACGCCGCATCAACAGTCTGGTCAGCAGATTGGCACACAGCAGCATCAGGCAGGCGGACACCAGAAAATTGGACCAGAACTGCTGCTTGAACTCGGTCAGCTGCTCTCCGGAAGAACACAGGAACAGATAGCCGTTCTGCTCTCCTTGTTCATTGCACATCGGGCTGACCGTGACGTAGCTTTTTTCGTTCAGCACGCCGTCCAGCGTACCGAACACATGGTAATAATCCGCACCGGAAACTTCGACCTTTTCCATCATCTCTTCCGGCACCAGCTGTGTTTCCAGCTTGTCCGGACTGGAAGCGATCATCACATTGCCGTCCTTGTCGGTGAAGAACAGATAAGCTTCGGCACTCTCACCGATGATCTCCAGCTTAGTGCTCAGAGCATCCAGCTCGTCGCCCTCCGGCAGAGTAGCTTTCTGCGCCAGATACTGAGCGGTGCGCTGTGTCACCCCCACCACCTGATCCAGCGTCTCATACCGGTCGTTGGCAAAGTAGTTTTTGAACAGCACCCACTCCGAGCAGCCCATCAGCACGATGCCCAGCACCATCAGGGTGGACACCAGCGAGAAGAACGC
>CALDNF010000064.1 GCA_937917475.1 uncultured Faecalibacterium sp. | reverse complement strand
TCATTGTTCTGGTTGCCCTCGGTCTTGATGGTATTGCCAAAGCCCGCAATGGCGGCGTAGGTCATCTGCTTGGTGGTGGTCTTGCCCACGCTGCCGGTCACACCCACTACCTTGGGGCTGTACTGGCTGCGGTAGTTTGCGCCCATGGTCATCATGGCCCGGTAGCTGTCGGGACAGACCACGGCCTTTTCCGCCGGGACTCCTTCCACCGGGTGGTTTACCACCACATAGGCGGCACCGTGTTCCAGCGCACCGGCGGCGAAATCATGGCCGTCGAACCGTTCCCCCGGAAAGGCCACAAAAATGCAGCCCTTGCGCACCTGACGGCTGTCGGTGGTCACAAGGTCAATGGCCTCCTCCCCGGCAAACCCTTCCGGTACAAGGCCCTTGAGTAAAATTTTCGCAGAAATTGCTTCCATCGCATATTCCCCTTTATAAAATCATTCGATCAAACATTTTCTCTTTGCCAAGGCCTCTCCTACTAGGAGAGGTGGCACAGCGTCAGCTGTGACGGAGAGGTTGTACCGAGCAGCCGTTCATCCAAACTCTGTTCGTTCGGTCCACAAACCGAAAGCCGCTTATGTATAGGTCAGCTGACCTTCCATCCAACCTCTCAGTCTCACTTCGTTCGACAGCTCCCCTTGTAGGGGAGCCTCTGGCGTTCTGGAAAGTTTCTGCGCTCATCCGCAGCTGATCTTCACCACGGTGCCCCGCTGCACGCTGGAACCGGCTTCTTCGCTCTGGCTCTGGACCAGACCCTCGCCCTCCACAGTGCAGTTGAGCCCGGCAGCAGCAAGCATCTGGCGGGCAAAGTCCGCACTCTTGCCGGTCACATCCGGCACTTCGGTATGGCTGCCCTCGTAAGTATCGGTGTACAGATAGATGGTGGTGCCATAGGCCACCTCAGTGCCCGCTCTGGGGTACTGGTAGGTGACTACCGCAGCCGTCTGGTCGGTGGTGCTCTCCATCAGCTGATGCTTCAGGCCCTTGGTGTTCAGGGAGACCTGCGCATTGCTCCACTCCTTGCCCACCAGCTCCGGCACCTTGATGGTGGTCTGGCTGCGGTCTTTGCCGTCGGTAGCAATGCCGAGGTAAGGAGCGATCTCACTGATGATGTTGCCCACCACAGGAGCCGCCAGAATGGAGGAGTAGTCGGTGCGGGCATTGTTGGGGTCATCCAGCATGACGTAGACCAGGATCTCCGGGTCGTTCGCCGGAAGCACCGCCGCAAAGGATGCCACTTTTTTATAGTCGCCGTCGGCACGGCGGTCCATGTTCAGCTGTTCCGAGGTGCCCGACTTGCCGCCGATGCGGTAGCCTGCCACATAGGCGTTGGAGCCGCCGCCGCTGGTGGTGCCGTCGCCCACCTCATATTCCATGATCTGCCGGATGGTCTCGCTGGCACTCTCGCTGATGACCTGACGGCGGACGTTAGCACCGATCTCCTGAATGACGTTGCCGTTCTGGTCGGTGATCTTATCCACCACATGGGGCGTGACCAGATAGCCGCCGTTGACGGCAGCGGAGATGGCGGTGCAGACCTGCAGCGGGGTCACAGCCATGGCCTGGCCGAAAGCCGAGGACGAAAGCTGCACCTCGCCCAGCTGGCTGGCGTTGTAATACTGCATGAAGTTGGTCTCGTTGGGCAGGTCCACGCCGGTCCGCTCGGTGAAGCCGAACGCCTCAAAGTAATCGTAGAACAGGCTGGCACCGATCCGCTGCCCCAGCTGGATGAAGTAGATGTTGCAGCTGTTCCGCAGGGCCTGCGCAAGGTTCTGGACGCCGTGGGCCTTCTTGCCGGCGCAGTGGTAGGTCTCCTTGGCCACATTGTAGGCACCGGAGCAGTTCAGGGTGGTGTTGATGGTGGCATGACCCGAGTCCACGCCCATGGCCGCCGTAATGACTTTAAAGACGCTTCCGGGGTAATACAGCTCGGTGATGGCCTTGTTCTTCCACTGGATGTCCCGGAAATAGCCCGAGTAATCGGCATCCGGGTCCAGAATTTTGTTTCCGTGTTCGTCCAGCTTGTAACTGCCGTCCTCATTTTTGAGGTAGATGCCGTAGAGCTCCGGCTCTGCCCGCACCAGCTCATTGAGGTAATCGAGATTGGCGGTGTAGTCCAGCGGGTTGTTGGGGTCAAAATCCGGCTTGGACGCCATGGCAAGGATGGCACCGGTCTTGACGTTCATGACGATGGCGCAGCCCCGGTTCTCCACGTTGTTGGCCTTGATGGCCTCTTCGAGGTAGCGTTCCGCCACTTCCTGCACGTTCACATCCAGCGACAGCACCAGATTGGAGCCGTCCTTGGCGGCATAGGTGGTGGCACTCTGGTCGGCGATGGCATTGCCGTAGGCATTGCGGAGGGTGATGGTCCGGCCATTCACGCCTGCCAGCGTGGATTCATAGGACTTTTCCAGACCGTAAGCACCGTGGCCGTCGGCATCGCAGAAGCCCAGCACCGCCGCCGCAAAGGCTCCGTAGGGATAATCCCGCTGGAAGCTCTTGGTGGAGGACACCGACACCCGGCCCTTCCGGATGCCCTGTTCGGCGTTGGCCCGCTTGTGAGCCTTGTTGTACTCCGAAACGTATTTCTCGATGGAAAGCTTGATGGCGTTGTTTACTTTGTTGGCCAGCACCTGATAGGAGGAGTCGCTCTTGGACAGGGCATCGTACACCGTCTGGTACTGCTTCTGGTACTCCTCCGAAGAGGTGTCCACGCTGTCCAGCGAGCTGCCGTCCCCCGACAGAAGCCGGAGGGTGATCTGGCTGCTGACCTCGGCCAGAGCGGCGGGGTCAGCGGTCCTGGTCACGGTGCCGGCCTCGTCGGTGCTGCTGGTAAACAGGGCCGTGCTATAGCTGGGGTCGGCCCAGATGGTCCAGACCACGCTGGTGGAAGCCAGCGTGATGCCGGACGTATCATAGATCTCGCCCCGGGTGGCCTGAATGGTGCTGTCCAGCAGCTGCTGCTGGGCCGCATACTGCCGGAACGTAGCTCCCTGCCTGATCTGGATGGTATACAGGCTGTGGATCACGATGGCAGCTGCCACCGCAACAAAAAATACCGCCGCACCGTAGCTGAACTTCCGCAGAGGTGCGCTGAGACGCTCATGCGGGTCACTGCGGCGCAGGCGGTAATAGACCTTCTTGTTGGATTTAGGGGATGGTTTTTGCATCGGTATACTCCTCAGAAACCGAAAAAGCGTGCGCTGCCGCACGCTTTCCGATTCTTCGTTTTATTTTGCGCTGTTCACACTGGCAAGGATGGTCATGGCACCGTCGTGGAGGAAATCGGTCCACCGATGGACGGCGGATTCCTTCCGCACCAGCACGCTGTCCTGTCCCAGCCGGATGTAGGTGATCTGGCTCTGGTCGATCTTCATCAGGCCCAGACGGCTGGCCGCTTCTTCCACGCTGGTGATGTTGGTCTTGCTGTTCAGTGCGCTGTTGTAATAGGTGTACTGGCTCTGCTCGCTGACCAGCTGAGCTTTTGCGTCCTGGATCTGATCATTCAGCTCCACCAGCTGGGCCTCGCTCCACAGCAGGCTGACCGCAAACCCCACCAGCAGTGCCAGCGAGATCAGCTGGAGGGCGTGCTGCATGGCCGCACGGAAGGGCGAGAGCCGACGCTTGCCGCCCTTTTCGACCCGCAGCGGGACCTTCTGCTGCGTCTGCGGAGCCCGCCGACGGCGAGGCTCTGTCCCATTCATATCATATGCTACCTGACCCATGTCGATCTCCTCCTCACAGTTTGCCGGGCTTCACGCTCAGCATTTTTCCAGCACCCGCAGATGGGCCGACCGGCTCCGCCGGTTCTCTTCCAGCTCCTGCGTGTTGGCTTCAATGGGCTTCCGGGTGATCAGTTTCGCTTTTGCCTTGCCGCCGCAGACACAGACCGGAAACTCCGGTGGGCAGGTGCAGGCCGTGGACCAGCGGCGGAATTTATTCTTTACCAGCCGGTCCTCAAGGGAGTGGAAGGTGATGACGCAGAGCCGCCCGCCCGGGGCAAGATGGTCAAAGATGGTGTCAAGGCCCTCTTCCAGCGCATCCAGCTCATGATTGACGGCGATCCGCAGTGCCTGAAAGGTGCGGCGGGAAGGGTTCTTGTTCTTGCGCCGCTCCGCAGGCGGCATAGCACTGGCCACGATATCGGCCAGCTGCAATGTTGTTTCAATGGGGGCCGTTTCCCGCCCCTCCACGATCTTTCCGGCGATCTGCCACGCAAAGGGCTCCTCGCCGTAATCCCGCAGGATGCGGGCCAGCTCCTCCCGGCTCTCGCTGTTCACGAGGTCGGCGGCGGTCTCGCCCTCCTGACTCATCCGCATATCCAGCGGAGCGTCCGCCCGGTAGGAAAAACCCCGGGCCGCATCGTCCAGCTGATGGCTGGACACGCCCAGATCCAGCAGAGCACCGTTGATCTTCTCAATGCCCAGCTGTTCCAGAGCCTGTCCGGCATAGCGGAAATTGATCTGCACCACGGTGGCGGGCAGCCCGGCCAGCCGGGCCCGGGCGGTCTGCACCGCATCGGGGTCCTGATCCAGCGAGATCAGCCGCCCTCCCTTTGCTGCATCCAGCCGCAGAGCGATCTGCCGGGAATGTCCTGCACCGCCTGCCGTGCCATCGAGATAAATGCCTGCCGGGTCGATGTTCAGTCCGTCCAGACACTCGTTCAGCAGCACCGGGATATGCTCAAACGAGGCCGGGTCGAACTGCGGATGGAGCGTTTCTGTATCCATGACGCCCAGCCTCCTTTCATCAATTTGTCGAGTAATTGCATCCGCCGGGGCGGTTTGCGCCGGTGCTCCGGCGTACCCCTGCTGACACATTTTTATTGTAGCAAATCAAGGGGCTGATTGCAAGGTTTTTCACACGGATTTCTTCTGCAAAATGTGACAAAAAAATCCCCTGTGAGCTGTCAGTTTTACTCACAGGGGCGTTGTTCTTATTTCCAGAGAATTCCAGAGCTGCCTTTGCGGCGGGGACGTTACTGGCCCTTGCGGGGATTCTGGCGGAGATTTGCCCGCACATTGCGCACCTGCGCAGCATTTTCGGACATGGTCTCCTCGGTGGTCTTGAGCATATTATCGCAGTAATCCGTCACGGTCTGGCGGAGGGTGCGTGCCTCGTTCTGGGCACTGGTCACGATCTCAGAAGCCCGCTGCTGTGCGGCCTTGACGATCTCAGCCTCGCTCACCAGCACCCGGGCCCGCTCCTCGGCCTTTTTGACGATGGCCTGCGCCTGTGCGTTGGCAGATTCGATCAGCTGGGCCCGGTCGCTCACGATGGACTGGGCCTGCCGCAGCTCTACGGGCAGGTTGGCCCGCACTTCGTCCAGATAATCCCGGATCTGCTCCACGTCCACGATCCGCTTGCCGCCGGACAGCGGCATCCCTGCGCTCTCTTCCAGCGCATCCTCAATGGTATCCAGAAGCTCGTTCACGTTCATGCCTGTTCCTCCCCGGGCAGGGGCTTTGTGTATTTCCACAGCAGCACCTTGCCGTATTTATACTGTTTTTTCAGGGTCAGGCCGCCCACCTCGGCGGGCAGCACAAGGCCGGTCTCGCTCTCGCAGAGGACGATGCCGCCGGGGGCGACGCATTTTTCCACTGCGGGCAGGATCTTTTCCAGTGTACCGCCCCGGAACGGCGGGTCCAGCAGAACCAGGTCGAACTGCTCATGGCAGGCCGAAAGATACCGTGCTGCTTCACCGATGTTCACCCGGCTGCGGTCAAACACACCGCAGGCTTTGCAGTTCTTCATGATGATGTTCACAGCGTCCCGGTTCTCGTCCAGAAACACGCACCGTGCGGCTCCCCGGGAGATGGCCTCAATGCCAAGTTGTCCGCTTCCGGCGTACAAGTCCAGCACCCGGGCACCGGGCAGATCAAACTGCACGATGCTGAACATCGCTTCCTTTACCTGATCGAGGGTGGGGCGGGTCACATCGGTGCCGGGCAGAGCTTCCAGCCGTCTGCCTCGGGCTTCTCCTGCAATCACACGCATGGGGGTCAGCCTCCTTTGTACTGGTTTATTTCCTGTGTGCATCTTTATATTATTGTCTGTGCCCTGTGCTTTGTCAAGTACATTCCTTGCGCAGCGGTGCAGTTTATGCTAAAATCAGGGCAGTGCGCCGGTGTGTTTTGCGGCGCAGGAAGGAGAGTATCTGCTATGAAAGTTCTGCTCATCAACGGCAGCCCCCACGCAAAGGGCTGCACCTATACCGCCCTGTCCCTCATCGCCGGCGAGCTGGAGGCCGCAGGCATTGAGACTGAGATCCTCAACGTGGGCACCCAGCCCGTGGGCGGCTGCATCGGATGCGGCGGCTGTGCTTCCGGCAACGGCTGCGTCTTTGGCGGCGTGGTCAACGAGGCCATCGAGAAGGCCAAGACCGCCGATGCCTTCGTATTCGGCAGCCCGGTGCACTATGCCTCTGCCACCGGCAACATGACCAGCTTCATGGACCGGCTTGCCTACGCAGGCGGCAAATATCTGGCCTATAAGCCCGCTGCCATCTGCTGCTCGGCCCGCCGTGCCGGTACCACCACCACGCTGGACCAGCTGGTCAAGTACCCGCAGTTCTTCCATATGCCGCTGGTCAACGGCTCCTATTGGGCCATGGTCCACGGTTCCAACCCCGAGCAGGTGCTCCAGGATGAAGAGGGCTGTGCCGTGATGAAGGAGCTGGGCCGGAACATGGCCTGGCTGCTGCGCTGCATCGAGGCCGGCAAAGCAGCAGGCATCGCCCATCCCGAGAATGCCCGCCGCCCCATGACCAATTTCATCCGCTGAGCCTTTTCTCCCCTCCGCTTCCCTGCCGGAGGGGATTTTTTCAGCCTTTCTCCTCCAAAACCGCCATAAATAGCTTAAAATTCTTTTCCAAATCTTTTTTCGTTCATAACTTTGTGATAAGATTAAAAATAAAGTATTGGAACCATGGAGAACAGGCTATGGAACATTATGATTGGAATGACGGCTGGCTCTTCACGCCGGTCTTTGACCCGGCCATCGTCCGCCCGGAGCGTCCGGAAGGGCTTGAGCCGGTGCGGCTGCCCCACACCGTAAAACAGCTGCCCTACAATTATTGCAGCGAAAACGACTGCCAGAAGCTTTCGGGCTACCGGCGGGAATTCTTTGCGCCCAAGGAGTGGGAGGGCCGCACCGTCCTTCTGACCTTCGGGGCCGCTGCCCACGACGCCACCGTGTTCTGCAACGGACGGCGGCTGTTCCACCATGCCTGCGGCTATACCGCTTTCACCGTAGACCTGACCTCCGCTCTCCGGCTGGGGCAGGAAAATGTAGTGGCCGTCCGGTGCGACAGCCGGGAAGACCTTGACATCCCGCCTTTCGGCGGACAGCTGGATTTTCTGACCTACGGCGGCCTTTACCGGGCCGTTACGCTGGACGTGAAAGAGCCCGCCTACCTGCGGGACATCTTCATCGAGGCAAAGGCTGAGGGCGATTTCCGTATCTACACCTCCACCGTGGGCGAGACCGTGGGCTGCACCCTGCAGGCAGAGATCCGCAGCCCCGCCGGGAGCCGTGCGGTCTACGCCGGGGAGCTGTCCATCCCCATCACCGGCATCCTGAACGGCGTCCACCCGTGGAGCATCGAGCACCCTTCCCTTTACACGCTTACGGTCCGGCTCATCCGTCCCGGCACCAACGGCCTGCCCGACCGGGTGCTGGACGAAAAGAGCACCCGCTTCGGTTTCCGCACCATCCAGTTCGTGGCCGGAGGGCTCTACCTCAACGGCGAGCGGGTGGAGCTGCGGGGACTGGACCGGAACCAGAGCTACCCTTATCAGGGCTATGCCATGCCCGACAGCATCCAGCGGCTGGATGCCCAGATGCTCAAAAAGACCTTGGGCTGCAACGCCGTCCGCACCTGCTTTGGCCCCCCGAGCCCGGCGTTTCTGGATGCCTGCGACGAGCTGGGTCTGCTGGTCTTTGTTGAGATCCCCGGCTGGCAGCACATCGGTGACGAGAGCTGGAAGGCACAGGCACTGCAGAACTGCCGGGAGATGGTCTGCCAGTGCCGCAGCCATCCCAGCATCTTCCTGTGGGGAGCCCGGGTCAGCGGCAGTGCCGACGACGAAGCCTTCTACAAGCGCACCAATGAAGCCATTCACCGGCTGGACCCCACCCGCCCCACCGGCGGCGCACGGAACCACCGCAAAAGTCAGCTTCTGGAAGACGTTTACGCCTACAATGATTACTCCTACCGGGGCCGGGGCCCCGGGTGCGAGGCCCGGGCTTCGGTAACGCCGGACCTCCGCAAAGGCTATCTCATCAGCGAATACGGCGGGCCGCAGTTCCCCGCCAAGCCCTTTGATGACGAGCCCCACCGGCTGGAACAGGCCCTGCGGTATGCCGCCGTCCTCAACGATGCCATCGCCCAGCCCGGCTGTGCCGGCAGCTTTGGCTGGTGTCTGTCCGATTACAACACCCACCGGGAGTTCGGCAGCGGCGACCGGATCAGCTATCAGGGCGTGACCGACCTGTTCCGGAACCCCAAGCTCTCCGCCGCCGTCTACGCCAGCCAGAAAACGCCCCGTTCCCCCTCGGACATCGTGCTGGAAGTTTCTTCCACCATGGCTCTGGGCGACCACCCCGGCGGCTTTGCCGGGGCCTGCTGGGTCTTTACCAACGCCGAAAGCGTCCGGCTCTACCGGGGCAACGATTTCATTGCCGAGTTTTCTCCGGACCGCCGGGGCCGTTTTGCCGCTCTGCCCCATCCTCCCATCGAGATCCACGATTTTGTGGGCTCCCTGCTGGAAAAATACGAAGGGATGGACCGGGCATCGGCCCAGCAAACGGCGGCCATCCTCAACGAGATGCGCCGGGACGCACTGGAGCTCTCTCCCCTGTCCCGGGCCCGGATGCTCTCCCTCCGGCTGAACTGGAATGACCTGCTCCGGATGTACTACAAGTACGTCGGTGTGCTGGGCAGTCCCGCCGTTGTCTATCGGTTTGAAGCGGTCTGGCATGGCCGTGCCGTCAAGACCGTAGTACGGGAGCCGGTGCAGAGCGTCCGGCTGGAATGTGTGGTGCAGAACCCCATCCTTACCGACGGCCCCACCTGGGACTGCGCCGCCGTCACCCTCCGTGCCATCGACCAGAACGGCAGTCTGCTGCCCTACTGCGGCGAGGCAGTCCAGCTCAGCGTCGAGGGTCCGGTGTCCATCCTCGGCCCCTCGGTCGTTCCCCTGCGGGGCGGCATGGCAGGCACCTATCTTGCCACCACAGGCCAGTCCGGCCGGGCGGTGCTGCACTGCCGGATGGAGGGTGCGCTGGAAGTGCAGGCAGCTCTTACCGTCCGCTGCCGGGAGACTGCTTCTGATTAAATTCCGTCCTTTTACAACAGATTAGCACTCTGTTCAAAGTTTTATCATGGTTACATGATA
Organism: uncultured Faecalibacterium sp.; assembly: GCA_937917475.1. Taxonomy (GTDB): domain Bacteria; phylum Bacillota; class Clostridia; order Oscillospirales; family Ruminococcaceae; genus Faecalibacterium. Next base: position 4,983 of record CALDNF010000064.1, on the reverse strand, counting down.
TCCTTGGAGCAGTCAAATTTCAAAAGGCAGAAAAGGAATGGTATCGATGAGAGAAAAATTTCGCCGTTTTATGATCGGACGTTACGGCACCGACGGACTGAACCAGTTTTTGAGCATCCTTTCCCTTGTGCTCATCCTGCTGGCCCTGCTGACCAAAAATTCGTTCCTGACTCTTTTGGGCCTCATCCCGCTGGTGTTGTGCTACTACCGCTCTCTGAGCCGGAATATCTCCAAGCGGACTGAGGAGAACTACCAGTTCTACTCCATCAAGGACCGCATCTCCAATAAATTCAAGGGCTTGCAGGATCAGTGGGCCAACCGCAAGCTCTACCACTATTACCGCTGCCCCCAGTGCCGCCAGAAACTCCGGGTGCCCCGGGGCCGGGGCCGCATCCAGATCTCCTGCCCCCGCTGCGGCACCCAGTTCATCCGGAAGAGCTGAGCCATGTTCGGATATGTGATCCCCAATCAGGCCGCACTCAGCCCCGAGGCGCAGGCCCGCTACCGCACCGCCTACTGCGGGCTGTGCCGGCGCATTGGTGCGCTCCATGGGTTGAAAGGGCGGCTGACCCTGAGCTATGACCTGACCTTCCTGAACCTGCTTCTTTCCAGCCTGTACGAGGGAGAAACGGAGCTCGTCACCGGCTGCGGGCACTGCCCGGTCCACCCCATCCGCAAGACGGCGTGGCGGGCCAGCGGCCCCACCGATTACTGCGCCGACCTCAGCGTGGCCCTGCACTACTACAACGCCGAGGACAAGTGGAAGGACGACCGCAGCCTGCTGGGACTGGGCTTTGAAAAAATGCTCACCACCCCGGCCGCCGATGCCGCCCGCCGCTGGCCCCGGCAGTGCAATGCCATCCGCTCCTGTCTGGACCGTCTGGCTCAGTACGAAGCCGAGGGCAGCGAAGATCTGGACGCCGTGTCCGGCTGCTTCGGCGATCTGATGGCAGAGCTGTTTGATTACAAGCAGGACCATTGGTCCCCGGAACTGCGGAGCGTCGGCTTCCATCTGGGCAAGTACATCTATCTGCTGGACGCCTACGACGATCTGCCCCGGGACAAAAAGAGGGGCAGCTACAATCCTCTGCGCACCCTGAGCGGACAGCCCGGATACGAGGAGGAGATGAAAGAGATCTTTGAACTGCTTCTGGGCCGCTGTGCCCAGAGCTTTGAGCGTCTGCCTTGCGTAGAGGATGCAGATCTGTTGCGGAACATCCTGTACTCGGGCGTGTGGCTCAAATACAACTGCAAAAATGCCAGAAAATGTGAGGAACCAAATCGATGAGAGACCCCTATGAGGTACTTGGCATCCAGCGAGGTGCATCGGACGAAGAGATCAAAAAGGCTTACCGTGCCAAATGCAAACGCTGGCACCCGGACCTGAACCCCAACGACCCCACGGCAGAGGAGCACTTTAAAGAGGTGCAGGCCGCTTATGACGCCATCACCAAGGGCGATACCGGCCCCCAGAACGGCGGCTACGGCAATCCCTATGGGCAGCAGAGCTACGGCGGCTATCAGCAGCAAAGCTACCAGCAGGGCGGCTACGGCTACAATTCCGGCTTTGACGGCTCCGATCCCTTTGGCTTCGGGTTTGACCCCTTCGGATTTGGCGGCTACCAGCAGGGCTATGGGCAGGGCGGCGCAAGCTACTCCGGCTCCGACAGCCCTGAGATGCAGGCCGCACGGAACTTTGTGGTCAATGGCCGCTACACCGAGGCCCGCCGGGTGCTGGACAGCATGAACAACCGCAACGCACGGTGGTATTACCTCTCGTCGCTGGCCAATCAGGGCCTTGGCCGGAGCATCGATGCCTTGCAGGATGCCCGCCGGGCCGTCCAGCTGGACCCCAACAACGCCGAGTATCAGATGCACCTGCGCCGGATGCAGAACCCCGGCCAGACCTACCGCACCCAGACCACCTACGCCCAGCCCGGCGGGCTGATGCGCTGGTGCTGGAGCATGATCCTGCTCAACCTGCTGTGCAACTGCTGCTGCGGCGGCGGGCGGATGTTCTACCGTCCCTTCTGAACCTGACCATTTCCATGCATCGCAAAAGCTCCCGGAGAAGCGAAGTTTCAAACTGCTTCTCCGGGAGCCTTTTTGCGTCATGTGCGATCCAATTTTACTTGATGACGATGGTGCGGGTGATCTTGGTGCAGGAATAGTTTCCGCTCACCGTTGCGGTCTCGGTATACCGGCCCGGCTGGGTGGGGAAGCCGTCCTGCGTGCTGCCAAAGAGATCGGACAGCCAGCCGCCGTCGCTGTCTTTATAGGTATAGGTGATCTTCGCATCCGGGATGACGGTGCCGTTGTCGTCCAGCACTGCCGCCGGGTCAAAGGCCGCAGCCTCTTCCACGGTCATGGAAGCGGGCAGCTCGTTGGCCCAATAGAGCCGCACACCCTCAGTCTTGGGCTTGATGGTAAAGAACGCCATGCCTGCCGTGTTCATATCGCCGGATTCCAGCGCAACAGCACCGGCCACGTAGCTTCCGGCCTCGGTGGGCTGCTCGTCCAGATAGATGCGAGTCATCATCCCCTTGGGCATGAACTTGCGGATCATATCCAGAGCCAGCTTCAGGCCGTTGGAAACATCTTTCAGGGTGGGGATATAGAATTTCAGCACATCCATCACCGAGACTGCCTCATCCGCCACCCGGAGCAGCACCTCCACGTCGTTGCCGTCGATGAGCTGCTTGATGTACTGGTAGACGTTGAATTCCTCTGCCTGATCCGGGGTCTGGGACATCTTCCGGGGCAGGGGGACCATTTTGAGCAGGGTGCGGATCTTATCGGACAGCACCAGTGTCACATAGCCCTTGGCCTCGCCCTTGGTGCCCATGATAACACCAATGTACTGGGTATCCGCCGGGCGGGTCTCCACGCTGAGGGTAAAGGGCCCGCCGTAGACCAGCTCACCGGACGCCGTCAGCCGGATGGACACCACATCGTTCTGGGGTTCCAGCTCTGTGCTGACGGGGGCGGCACTCTCCGGCCCGGCAGCAGCTGCAAAGGCAGGGGTGGCTGCCACGCTCAGGCAGAACATCACCGCCAGCAGCAGGGAGATCATTCGTTTGGCCTTCATCTTCATCATGACAGACCTCCTGTTTTGTTTGATGGACATCGCCCGCCGCAAACGGCAGACTTTGACGCTTTTAGTTTACCGCAAACGTTCCTTGGGGTCAATAACGGGATTCAACCCCCTCGCTCTTTTTTCACGTTTTTCCGGCAAAACAAGCCGCCGGGGCGGTTCAGGCTCTCCGGCGGCTCAGTATCGTTTTATTGCAGTCGTTCTTTACAGGATACGCACCCGGATGACAGCGGGGATAGCCGAAAGCTTTTCGGCCAGAGCCTTGTCCACAGCACCGGTAGCATCCAGCATGGTGTAAGCCATGTTCTTCTTGCTCTTGTTCACCATGTTCTCGATGTTCAGTCCCGCTTCGGTGGTCAGAGCGGTGATCTGGCTGATCATGCCGGGCTCATTCTTATGGATGATGCAGATCCGCTTGCCGCCGGCCCGGGGCTGATGGACCTCCGGCATATTCACCGAGTGGGTGATGTTGCCGTTCTTGAGGTAATCACTGATCTCCTGTGCGGCCATGACAGCGCAGTTGTCCTCGGCTTCCGGAGTGGATGCGCCCAGATGCGGGGTGCAGACCACGCCGGGCTTGCCCAGCAGAGCTTCGGTGGGGAAGTCGGTCATGTAGCCCGACACCTTGCCGGTCTCCATAGCTTCCAGCAGGGCGGGGATATTCACCAGCTCACCCCGGGCGTAGTTCAGAATCTTTACGCCATCCTTGCACAGAGCAAGGGTCTGAGCATTGATGGTATCCTTGGTGGTGGGCAGGTAGGGCACATGGATGGTGATGTAATCGCAGAGGGGCAGCATATCGTTCAGGTTGACGCAGTGGTGCACCTGGCTGCTCAGATTCCACGCTGCATCGATGGAGATATAGGGGTCATAGCCATAGACCTCCATGCCCAGCGAGATGGCGCAGTTGGCCACCCGGGAGCCGATGGCACCCAAACCGATGACACCAAGGGTCTTGCCCTTGATCTCGTTGCCCACGAACTGCTTTTTGCCTTTTTCCACGCTCTTTGCCATGGCGGCATCCCCTGCAAGGCCCTGCGTCCACTGCGCCGCAGCGGCCACGTTCCGGCTGCCTGCAATGAGCATCCCGATGACCAGCTCTGCCACGGCGTTTGCGTTTGCGCCGGGGGTGTTAAAGACCACGATGCCCTGCTCACTGCACCGGTCCAGCGGGATATTGTTCACGCCTGCGCCGGCCCGGGCAATGGCCAGCAGGTTCTCGTTGAAGGTGGTATTCAGCAGGTCGGCACTGCGGACCAGAATACCGTCCGGAGCCTCCGCATCCACCGATACATCAAACAGATTCTTGGGCAGCTTTGCCAGCCCCACCGGGCTGATAGCGTTCAGAGTTTTGATCGTAAACATACTTTCCGTTCTCCCTATCCCTATACACAAACATCACGCATTGTTCTTGCGGAATTTCTCCATGAAGTCCACCAGCTTATCGATGCCCTCCGGCGGCATGGCGTTGTAAATGGATGCCCGCATACCGCCCACAAGGCGATGGCCCTTCAGATTCACGAAGCCCGCTTCCGCCGCCTCGGCGCAGAACTTTTTGTCCATGTCGGGGTCGGGGCTTGTGAAGGTGACATTCATGGTGCTGCGGTACTTGTGCTCCACCGGATTCTTGAAGAAGTCCTGTCCATCCAGATAATCGTAGAGTACTTTTGCCTTGGCTTCGTTGATCTTCTGCATATTGGCCAGACCGCCGATGTCGTTTTCCAGATACTTGAGCACCAGTCCGGTCATGTAGATGCACCAGCAGGGGGGCGTGTTGTACATGCTGTCCTTATTCAAAAGGGTGGTGTAGTTCATCATGGTGGGCACATTGTCCGCTGCATGGCCCAGCAGGTCATCCCGGATGATGGCAATGGCCATACCGGCGGGGG
>CALDNF010000063.1 GCA_937917475.1 uncultured Faecalibacterium sp. | reverse complement strand
AATTGATCGTCATGACCGGCCTGTCCGGTTCGGGCAAGTCCAGTCTGGCCTTTGATACCATTTACGCCGATGGCCAGCGTCGCTACGTCGAAAGTTTGTCCAGCTATGCCCGGATGTTTCTGGGTCGGATGGACAAGCCCGACGTGGACGAGATCACCGGCCTGTCCCCGGCTATTTCCATCGACCAGAAGACCACCAGCCACAACCCTCGCTCTACCGTGGGCACAGTGACAGAAATTTACGATTATCTGCGTCTTTTATACGCCCGGATCGGTGTACCTCATTGCCCGGTCTGCGGGCGGGTCATCAGCCAGCAGACGGTGGATGAGATGGTGGACGCTGTGCTCAAGCTGGAAGAGGGCACCAAGTTTCAGGTTTTGGCACCCGTGGTGCGCCAGCGCAAGGGCACACAGCAGAAGGAGCTGGATGCTGCCCGCCGGGGCGGCTACGCCCGGGTGAAAATCGACGGCGAGCTTTATGATCTGGACGAGGAGATCAGTCTGGAAAAGAACATCAAGCACACTGTGGAGATCGTGGTGGACCGCCTTGTGATCCGCAAGGGGGTCCGGGGACGTCTGGCGGATTCGCTGGAAACGGCCCTCTCTCTCACCGGTGGCATTGCCGAGGTAGAGGTCATCGGGGGCGAGTGCATGACCTTCAGCCAGAACTTCGCCTGCCCGGAGCACAATATCTCGATCAGTGAGCTGAGTCCCCGGCTCTTCTCCTTTAATAATCCACAGGGCGCCTGCGAGAAATGCACCGGTCTTGGCACCTTTATGCGGGTGGACGAAGAGCGCATCCTGCCCAACCGGAATCTCTCGATCCGGCAGGGGGCCATCAAGGCCAGCGGATGGTACTACGCTGAAGGGTCTGTCAGCGAGATGTATTATCTGGGACTTGGCAAAAAATACGGATTTACGCTGGATACGCCCATCAAGGAAATGAGCACCGAGGCCGTCAATGCCCTGCTCTACGGCACCAACGGCGAAAAGATCGAGATGCACCGCACCAATGAATTTGGCAGCGGCGTATACTACAACACCTTTGAGGGCATCATCGAAAACCTGGAACGCCGCTTCCGGGAGACCAACAGTGAGTGGATGAAGGAAGAGATCGGCAGTTTCATGTCCGGCGTAGAGTGTCCGGACTGCCACGGCAAACGGCTCAAGCCGGTGGTTCTGGCGGTGACGGTAGGGGATAAGAACATCAGTGACTTCTGCGAGATGTCCATCCGGGAAGAGCTGAACTTCATCGCCGAAAATGAGCCCAAGCTGACTGAGAAACAAAAGCAGATCGGCGGACAGATCATGAAGGAGATCAAGAACCGCCTGCAATTCCTGCAGAGCGTGGGTCTGGATTACCTCACCCTTGCCCGGTCTGCGGGCACCCTGTCCGGCGGCGAGAGCCAGCGCATCCGGCTGACCACCCAGATCGGCAGTGCACTGTCCGGCGTGCTCTATGTTCTGGATGAGCCCAGCATCGGCCTCCATCAGCGGGACAACGATAAGCTCATTGCTACGCTGAAAAACCTCCGGGATCTGGGCAACACGGTCATTGTGGTGGAGCACGACGAGGATACCATGCGCAGTGCAGACTATATCGTGGATGTGGGCCCCGGAGCCGGCGTCCACGGTGGTGAGATCGTGGCAGCAGGCACCGTCAAGGATATCTGCAAGGCCAAGCGGAGCATCACCGGCGATTACCTTTCCGGCCGCAAACGGATCGAAGTGCCCCAGACCCGGCGCACCGGCAATGGAAATTTCCTGACGGTAAAGGGCGCCCGGGAAAATAACCTGCGGAACATCGATGTGAAATTCCCGCTGGGCGAGTTCATCTGCGTTACCGGCATCTCCGGCTCGGGCAAGTCCAGCCTGATCAATGAGATCCTGTATAAGACCCTTGCCTGCGAGCTGAATGGAGCCCGCAGCCGGGCAGGTAAGTGCGATGGCGTAGAGGGGCTGGAATTTGTGGATAAGGTCATTGGCATTGATCAGCAGCCCATCGGCCGGACGCCACGCTCCAATCCCGCCACCTATACCGGCGTGTTCAATGATATCCGGAGCGTATTTGCAGAGACGCAGGACGCAAAAATGAGGGGCTACGGCCCGGGACGGTTCAGTTTCAACGTCAAGGGCGGTAGATGCGAAGCCTGCGAGGGCAATGGCATTTTGCAGATCGAGATGCATTTCCTGCCGGACGTTTACGTCCCCTGCGAAGTGTGTAAAGGCGCACGGTACAACCGGGAGACACTGGAAGTCAAATATAAGGAAAAGACCATCTCCGATGTGCTGAATATGACCGTGGAAGAGGCAGTGGTATTCTTTGCTAACCAGCCCAAGATCGCCCGGAAATTGCAGACTCTTCTGGATGTGGGGCTCGGCTATGTGACGCTGGGACAGAGTGCTACCACCCTGTCCGGCGGCGAGGCACAGCGGGTCAAGCTGGCCAACGAACTGGCCCGCCGCAGCACCGGCAAGACGGTGTATATCCTGGATGAACCCACTACCGGCCTGCACATTGCGGATGTTCACCGCCTCATTGAGGTGTTACAGAAGCTGGTGGATGCGGGCAATACTGTCATCGCCATCGAGCACAATCTGGACCTTATCAAGTGTGCCGACCATATTATTGATCTGGGCCCCGAGGGCGGCAGCGCAGGCGGTCTGATCGTGGCAGAGGGCACGCCGGAGCAGGTGGCGGAAGTGAAGGAGAGCTTCACCGGCCAGTACCTCAAGCCACTGTTGGAAAAGGACCGTCTTCTGAGAGAAAAAGCCTGAGATATCAAAACAATATCGCAGTCATACAAAAGATACGTTTTACACATTTTGTGGGTTCTGGTACAATACAGGTGCGATCGACCCACAATCGTGTCACACAGATGTATCACAGAAAGCGCAGCGTTGGAATCATCCCATCCGATGCTGCGTTTTTCTTTGCGGCAAAGCTTGTTTTTTCACAGTGGGTGTGCTATACTTTTCAGCGAACTGAACAGAAAACAGCAGGTGCCCTTTGCGCCGCTTTTGGGCGGGGCGGAAGGGTCAAAAGGGAAGCGGGGGCAGTTCCCGCACGATCTCGTCACTGTGATAAGGGAGTCGGCCGTCAGGGTGCACAGCACCGGTCACTGAGGCATTGCCTTGGGAAGGCGGCGGCAGGCGTTGATCTTTCAGTCAGGAAACCTGCCTGCTGTTGGTACGGGAGCGCAAGCTCCGGATCACGAGGAATTGGTTGTACCAAAAAGCCTGAAATACAAGGGTCTTTTTGCTTTGCCGTTCTGCAAGCAAAGAGGCCTTTTTGTGTAAAGGGTCTATCTTTCCTGTACCTTTCTGCTCAGGGGAAAATTTATCCAATCAGGAAAGGAACAAAAACAATGCGCAAACTCAAGATCAAAAAGACGGCAGCCGTTCTGACTGCTCTGGCTCTCTGCGCCGGTGTGGTCACCGGCTGCGGTGCATCCAGCAGCACGGCAGGTTCTGCCAGCACCGCAAGCTCGGCCGCAGCAAGCGAAGTGAGCAGCGAGGAGGCGGACGAAATGGCAGCAAAGAATGTGGCAGACCTCATCGATGCCATCTATGTGCAGGAGCGGAACGACAATACCGACACTCAGTGCGAGGAGGCAAAGGCTGCATGGGATGCCCTGACCGACGCTCAGAAGGAGCTGGTGGAAGGCGAGAACGCTGACCCGGATTACTTTGGCCGTGACACCGGCGATGCCGCACAGGACGATCCCCGCAATCAGGACGAGATCGGCGAGAACGAGCTGCTGGTGGTCAGCTTTGGCACCTCCTTCAATGACAGCCGTGCCGCTGACATCAAGGGCATTGAGGATGCTCTGCAGGAAGCTTACCCCGATTGGTCGGTCCGGCGTGCCTTTACTGCACAGATCATCATCAACCATGTGCAGGCCCGTGACGGCGAGAAGATTGACAACATGGAGCAGGCTTTGGAGCGTGCAGTGGCCAACGGCGTGAAGAACCTTGTTGTTCAGCCCACCCACCTGATGCACGGTGCAGAGTACGACGAGATGGTGGAGACCATCGACCAGTACAAGGATAAATTCGAGTCCGTTGCCATTGCAGAGCCTCTGCTGGGCGAGGTGGGCTCGGATGCTTCCGTGATCAATTCCGATAAAGAAGACGTTGCAAAGGCCATCACCGCTGCCGCTGTGAAAGATGCAGGCTTTGACAGTCTGGATGCTGCCGCAGAAGCTGGCACTGCCTTCGTCTTTATGGGCCATGGCACTTCTCACACCGCAAAGGTAAGCTACAGCCAGATGCAGACCACCATGCAGACTCTGGGCTATGACAATGTGTTCATCGGCACCGTTGAGGGTGAGCCCGAGGAGACTGCCTGCGAGAACGTCATTGAAGCTGTCAAGGCCGCCGGTTATACCAAGGTGGTTCTCCGCCCGCTGATGGTGGTTGCAGGTGACCACGCCAACAACGACATGGCCGGTGAGGATGAGGATTCCTGGCTGAGCCAGTTCAAGGCCGCAGGCTGCTTTGACGAGGTTGACACTCAGATCGCAGGTCTGGGCGAGATCGCTGACATCCAGCAACTCTACGTTGCCCACACCAAAGCCGCCATCGATTCCCTGAACGGCTAAACATCTGACCCCATTTTGCCCGAAGGGAGAAATCTTTTCGGGCAATTTTTATTTGAAAGATTAAAAGATACCGAGGTATGATTCCATGCAGTGCAAACAGTTCCTTTCCATTACCCTTGCATCCGCTCTTCTGGTCCTCAGCCTGACCGGCTGCGGTGCCGCATCCTCTGCCGCAAGTTCTGCGGCTCCCTCTCAGGCTGCTTCTGAGGCAGTCTCCACGGCGGCTTCTGAACCCGCAGCAGAGGCGGCTCTGCCCGACGGCATTTATACCGCTGAATTTGAGACCGACAGCAGTATGTTCCACGCCAATGAAGCCTGCGACGGCAAGGGCACCCTGACCGTAAAAGACGGCGTGATGACCTTCCACGTCAGTCTGGCATCCAAAAAAATCGTCAACCTGTGTCCGGGCAAGGCGGCAGACGCTGAAGCCCACAAGACGGAGTGGCTTATCCCCACAGTGGATACCGTGACCTACTCCGATGGTACTTCAGAGGAAGTGTATGGCTTTGATATCCCGGTCACAGCTCTGGACGAGGATTTTGACCTTGCCCTGCTGGGTACCAAGGGCAAGTGGTATGACCATGTGGTCAGTGTCCGGAACGCACAGCCCAAGGAGGCCGCAGAGACGCCCGCCGACGGCGAGTACACCGTCAATGTGACCCTTGAGGGCGGTTCCGGCAAGGCTTCGGTCCAGAGCCCCGCTGCCCTGACTGTGGCTGACGGCAAAATGACGGCCACCATCGTATGGAGCAGCTCCAAGTACGATTATATGATTGTGGACGGCGAAAAGTATCTGCCCACCAGCACCGAGAACGGCTCGACCTTTGAAATTCCGGTGGCTGCTCTGGAGACTCCGCTGGAAGTCGTGGCTGACACCACCGCCATGAGCACCCCCCATGAGATCGAATACACGCTGACATTTGAGCTGAACTGATATGATCTCACGTCGTAGTTTTTTAAAAGCTCTCCCTGCCGCTGCCCTCACCCTGACAGCCTGCGGCAGAGAAAAAACGGAACCTGCCCATACGGAAAGTCTGGTGTTCTCTCACAGCTATCCGCTGGATTACGCAAAGCAGTTCACTGCGGACTGCTATGAAGGCGGCTATACCATGCTGACCATTGAGGACCAGCAGTTTCTTGTGATGCCGGAGGGAGCAGCGGAGGTGGAGAACCTGCCGGAGGACGTTACGGCCCTTCGCCAGCCGGTGCAGAACATCTATCTGGTTTCATCGGCAGTGATGGACCATTTTGTTCATCTGGATGGACTGGGCAGCATTGCGTTGTCCGGTACTCAGACTGACAACTGGCAGCTGGATGCAGCCAAAGTGGCCATGCAGGCCGGAAAGATTGCCTACGCCGGAAAATACAGCGCACCGGATTATGAAAAAATTCTGGCGACAGGCTGTCAGCTGACCATCGAAAATACCATGATCTACCATACGCCCGAAGTCAAGGAGCAGCTGGAACGGTTTGGCATCCCGGTGCTGGTGGAGCGTTCCAGCTATGAGGCGGACCCCTTGGCCCGGATGGAGTGGATCAAGCTTTGGGGCATCCTGCTTGGAAAAAAAGATACGGCAGAGCGTGTTTTTGCACAGGCTGTGGAGCAGATTGCACCGCTTCTGGAAGAGCATCCCACCGGAAAAACGGCGGCGTTTTTTTCCATCACTTCCAATCATCTTGCTACCGTCCGCAAGGGCAACGATTACGTTGCCCGGATGATCGAAATGGCCGGAGCGGACTATGTGTTTGATTCGCTGACCGACAGCGGGAACAATCTGGCGACCATCAACCTGCCGTTGGAAGATTTCTACGCAGGTGCGAAGGATGCGGAATTTCTGATCTACAACAGTACCATCGAAGGAATGGTGGATTCCACGGAACAGCTGCTGGCAAAATGCCCGCTGCTGGCAGATTTCAAGGCGGTGCAGAGCGGCAATGTCTACTGCACGACCCCGGGATTTTTCCAGCAGAGCATGGAGCTTGCGGAAATGATCGTGCAGATGAATCGCATTTTCACGCAGGATACACCGCAGGACCTTACTTTTTTTGTCCATGTAACGTAAGGAGAAACTATGACCAGCCGAAAACGCCTGATCTTTTCATACAGCATCCTTGCCGCTGCGTTGGCGGTGCTGTTTGGGTGCAGCCTGTTCTGGGGCAGCGTCAATCTGACGCCCGGTGCGGTGCTGGATGTGCTGCTGAGCCGGGGCAGCGACTCACTGACAGAGAACATCGTTTTACAGCTTCGTCTGCCCCGGGCTGTCATGGCGGTGCTGCTGGGAGCAGCCCTATCGGCGGCGGGCTATCTGCTCCAGACCTTTTTTGCCAACCCGATTGCGGGCCCCTTTGTCATGGGTGTGTCCAGCGGTGCAAAGCTGGCGGTGGCTTTAACCATGGTGGTCTTTCTGGAGCGGGGGCTGCTGACCAATTCCGTCACCCTTATTTTTGCCGCTTTTGTGGGAGCCATGGCCGCCATGGCCTTTGTGCTGGTGGTGGCCCGGCGGGTGGAGCGGATGAGCATCCTTGTGATCTGCGGCGTAATGATCGGCTATATCTGCACAGCCATTACGGATATCGTGGTGGCGTTTGCGCAGGATTCCAACATCGTCAATCTTCATAACTGGTCACAGGGCAGCTTCTCCGGTATGACCTGGGGCAATGTCCGGGCAGCGGCCGTGGTGGTGCTGCCTGCGTTGGCGGCGGCGTTTCTGCTCTCCAAACCCATGGCTGCTTACCAGATGGGGGAAGCCTACGCAAAAAGCGTGGGCGTGAACGTCCGTGGCTTCTCGGTGGTACTGGTGCTGCTGTCCAGCCTGCTGGCCGCCTGTGTGACAGCCTTTGCCGGGCCCATCTCCTTTGTGGGCATCGCAGTGCCCCATCTGGTGCGGCAGCTGCTCCGGAGCGCAAAGCCCCTCTATGTTCTGCCGGGCTGCTGTCTGGGCGGGGCGGCGTTCTGCCTGCTCTGTGACCTCATAGCCCGCAGTCTGTTTGCGCCTACCGAACTTTCCATCAGCTCGGTGACGGCGGTGTTCGGTGCGCCGGTGGTCATCTGGCTGCTGGTGCGCCGGGGTCAGGAGGGAAGAGGATGAGCGAGTTTATCTGCGAGACCCGGAACCTTGCCATCGGCTATGAAAAGAAACGTCTGGCCGAAGAAATCAGTCTGGGTGCCCGGAAGGGCGAGATCCTGACCCTCATCGGGCCCAATGGTGCGGGAAAATCTACACTGCTCAAGACACTGGCAGGTCAGCTGGCCCCGCTGGGCGGTGTGGTGCTGCTGGACGAAAAAGACCTTTCGGCTCACTCAGGCCGGGAGCGGGCACAAAAAATGGCCCTGATGCTCCCTCATACCCGCCCGACCGAGCTGACTTCCTGCTTTGAGTTCGTCTCGGCAGGGCGCACTCCCTACACCGGGCGGCTGGGCATCCTCTCCGAAGTGGACCGGCAGCAGGTGCAGGCAGCTCTTGCGCTGGTGGGAGCAGAGGAACTTGCAGATCGGGATTTCAACTGCATCAGCGATGGCCAGCGGCAGCGCATCCTGCTGGCCCGGGCCATCTGCCAGCAGCCGGAAGTGCTGCTTTTGGATGAACCTACGTCTTTTCTGGATGTGAAGGGCAAGATCGAGCTGCTGACCATTCTTCAAAAGCTGGCAAAAGAACGGCAGGTGGCAGTGGTGGTCAGCCTGCACGAATTGGATATGGCACAAAAGATCTCGGATTTTGTGATCTGCGTTTCGCCGGAGAAAGTTTCCAGTGTCATGACGCCGCAGCAGGCCTTTGCCCCTGAGAACATCCGCACCCTGTATGGTCTGACCGCAGAGCAGTATGAAGCGGTATTCGGGCCAGAACCAACTCCCAAACCCCAGCAGGATACACAAAAACCAAAACCGAAATTTGAGCATTATATCCGCAGCGGGCAGAAGCTCCTGCGCTGCGGCTACACTACCGGCACCTGTGCAGCTCTGGGAGCCGCAGGGGCGGCCCGGCTGCTCTTGACCGGGCATGAGCCGGAGACAGTTGCCCTCCGGACGCCGAAGGGCATCGTGGTAGAAGTGGCCCCGCTGTACTGCCGGAAAACCGGGCTGGGAGCAGTCTGCGCCATTGAGAAAGACGGCGGCGACGATGTGGATGTGACCACCGGCCTTCCGGTCCTTGCCGAAGTGGAGCTGACGCCGGAACCCGGGGTGACCATCCGGGGCGGAACCGGTGTGGGGCGGGTGACAAAACCCGGTCTGGATCAGCCGGTGGGAGAAGCGGCCATCAACCATGTGCCCCGCCGGATGATCGCCGATGCCCTTGCTGCCGAAGCGGAGAACGCCGGATACCTCGGCGGCTTTGTGGTCACCGTTTCCATCGAGGGCGGCGAAGAGGTGGCGAAGCGGACCTTCAACCCCCACATCGGGGTGGAAGGGGGCTTGTCGGTGCTGGGCACCAGCGGCATCGTGGAGCCCATGAGCCAGCAGGCCATTCTGGACACCATTCAGTTGGAAATGAATCAGGCGGCTCTCTGCCCGCAGGAAGTCAAACGGCTCATCCTTGCCCCGGGCAACTATGGGCTGGATTGCCTGCATGAAACGTATCCTGAATTTGCGGACATCCCGGTGGTCAAGACTTCAAACTTCATCGGGGATACGATGGATATGGCGGCGGCTTCCGGGTTTGCGGAAGTGCTGCTGGTGGGCCATGTGGGCAAGCTGTGCAAGCTGGCAGGCGGCATCATGAACACCCATTCCCACACGGCAGACTGCCGCACCGAGCTTTTTTGTGCCCATGCGGCCCTCTGCGGGGCCGGGCGGGAGATTTGTACAGCCCTGATGAATGCAGCTACCACCGATGCCTGCCTTGAGATCCTGGACAAGGCCGGGCTCCGTGCCCCGGTGCTGGAAAGCCTGCTTTCGGCTGTTCAGATCCATCTGGATCGGCGAGCAGCGGAAAAATTCAAGGTGGGCGCAGTGCTGTTTTCCAACCAGCATGGGCCGCTGGGGCAGACCCGGACGGCGGAGGAGCTTTTGAAAAAATGGAGCGTAAACTAGGAACATTTTATGGTGTCAGTGTGGGCCCCGGCGACCCGGAACTGATGACCCTGAAAGCACTGCGGTGCATCAGGCAATGCCCGGTGCTGGCAGCACCCCGGACAGCAGAGGGCCGGATGCTGGCCCTGGAGATCGCAGAAGGCACCGCTGACCTTGCAGGCAAGACCATTCTGCCCCTGCAGTTTGCCATGAGCCGTGACCCTGCTGTGCTGCGGGCATCCCACGAAGCGGCGGCTGCGGAAGTTCGGGCGTATCTGGATGCAGGATGTGACGTTGCCATGCTGAATCTTGGCGATGTTTCGGTCTATGCGACCTACGGTTATCTGGAAGATATCCTGAAGGCAGAGGGGTATTCTACCCAGCGGATCGCCGGAGTGCCCAGCTTTTGTGCTGCCGCTGCCCGGCTGGGGCAAAGCCTGACCGGTGGAATGGAACAGCCGCTGACCATCGCTCCGGGCTGCCATGCAGAGGAAATTCTGGATGGCCCGGGCGCAAAGGTTCTGATGAAAACGGGCCGACAGCTGCCGGAAACGCTGTCTGCTCTTGAGAAGCGGGGGCTTTTGGCCCGCAGCGCCATGGTGTGCAGCTGCGGCCTGCCGAATGAAAGGGTGTATCCGATGCTGGAGGGGGCCGTTCTGCCGCCGCAGACCGATTATTTCACGACGATTCTTGTGAAGGAGTGACGCTGTATGGTACATTTTGTGGGCGCAGGGCCCGGAGCCCCCGACCTTATCACCCGGCGGGGCGCAGCCCTTTTACAGCAGGCGGACTGCATCATCTATGCAGGCAGTCTGGTCAATCCGGCTCTGCTGGGGTTGGCGAAGCCGGAGTGCATCATTTACAACAGTGCAGAGATGACGCTGGAACAGGTGCTTGCGGTCATGCGGCAGATGGAAGCGGAGGGCAAAACCACCGTCCGGCTCCACACCGGCGACCCCTGCCTGTACGGTGCCATCCGGGAACAGATGGATGCGCTGGATGCAGATGGAATTTCTTACGATGATACGCCGGGTGTTTCCAGCTTCTGCGGGGCAGCGGCGGCATTGAACGCCGAGTATACCTTGCCCACCGTCAGCCAGACGGTGATCATCACCCGGATGGAGGGCCGCACCCCGGTGCCGGAAAAGGAAAAGCTGGCATCGCTGGCGGCACACGGAGCAACCATGGTGATCTTTTTGTCCATCGGTCTGATCGACAAGGTGCAGGAAGCACTTCTGCAGGGTGGAGCTTATCATGAAAGCACCCCGGCAGCGGTGGTCTATAAAGCCAGCTGGCCGGAGGAAAAGACAGTTCGCTGCACAGTGGGCACCCTTGCGTCCAGTACCCGGGCGGCGGGCATTACCAAAACAGCCCTCATCGTGGTGGGCGATTTCCTTGGTACTCAGTATGAGCGGAGCAAACTCTATGACCCGACGTTCACCACCGAGTTCCGCAAAGGAGAATCGGTATGACCTGTGCGTATCTCGCCTTCACAGAGAAAGGTCTGGCTTTGGCCCGGCGGCTGGCAGAGGTACTTCCCGGCAGCGTTTCCCGCTGCGGCCGGGGCGGCGTGGGCCTGAGCGAGTGGACAAAAGTGCAGTTTGCACAAAGCGCAGCTTTGATTTTTGTAGGAGCGGCAGGAATCGCTGTCCGGGCTATTGCGCCTTACTGCCGCAGCAAGGCCAGTGACCCTGCTGTGGTGGTGGTGGACGAGTGCGGAAAGTTTGCGGTGCCCCTGCTTTCGGGGCATCTGGGCGGCGCAAATGATCTGGCCCGGCAGCTGGGAAAAGCCTGCGGGGCAGTGCCGGTCATCACCACGGCCACCGACGCAAATGGTCTGTTTGCGGTGGATGAGTGGGCAAAAAAACAACACTGCATCGTGCTGGAAGTGGAGAAGATCAAGCAGGTCAGCGGGAAGCTGCTGGCCGGAGATACGGTGAAGTTCTGGTCGCAATTTCCCATTGCGGGAAAACGCCCTGACGGCGTTATGCCCGCTCCGGCGCAGAGTGCAGCGGATTTCGCACTGACCCTTTTCCCAGAAGGGGAAGGGCTGCACCTGATCCCGAAAATCGGCGTGCTGGGGGTAGGTTGCAAGCGGGGCACGACGGCGCAGCAGCTGGAAACTGCCTTTGCGGCTTTCTGCAGTTCTGTCGGCTTTGCGCCGGAATGTATTGCCGCAGCGGCCAGCATTGATCTGAAACAGAACGAGGCGGGCCTGCTGGAGTTTTGCAAAAAACACAGATGGAACGCTGCTTTTTGTCCGGCAGAGGAATTGCGGAGCGTGCAGGGAGTTTTTACCCCATCAGCTTTTGTCCAAAGCGTTACCGGCGTAGACAATGTGTGTGAGCGGGCGGCTGTGCGGGCTGCGGGAGGAAAGCTCTGCATCAAAAAACATCCGGGCGGCGGCGTGACCTTTGCGCTTGCGCTGCAGCCCTTTGCACCGGATTGGAGGTGGCAGAATGTCGAATAAGAAAACGGTCTATGTAGTAGGGCTGGGCCCCGGGGGCCAGGAATTTCTGACCGCACAGGCGCAGAGTGCCTTGCAGAAAGCTCAGGTGCTGTGCGGCTATACGGTCTATCTGGACCTTGTGCGGCCCTACTATCCGGACAAAGAAACCTATACCACCGGCATGACCCGGGAGCTGGACCGCTGCCGCTGGGCGTTGGAGACGGCGCAGAGCGGAAAAACCGTGGCTTTGGTCTGCTCTGGCGATGCCGGAGTCTACGGCATGGCGAGCCCATTGCTGGAACTGGCTGAAGATTATCCGGAAGTTACGGTGGAAGTGGTGCCGGGTCTGACGGCGGCACTAAGCGGTGGTGCCGTGCTGGGGGCCCCGCTGGCCCATGATTTCTGCGTGATCTCCCTTTCAGACCGGCTGACGAGCTGGGCAGTCATCGAGAAGCGGCTGGCGGGAGTGGCAGCAGGGGATTTTTGCGTAGCATTGTATAATCCTTCCTCCAAGGGCAGGCCGGATTATCTGGCCCGGGCGGTGAAAATTCTGCTGGATAACGGCAAAAAGCCGGAGACCGTCTGCGGCATCGTCCGGAATATCGGGCGGGAGGGGCAGACCCATCGGGTGCTGACCCTTGCAGAACTTGAAACGACGACGGTGGATATGTTCACTACGGTATTCATCGGCAATGCGGAGACGAAAAAACTTTGCGGCCGGATGGTCACACCGAGGGGGTACCGGGGATGAAGGCAGTCGTATTTGGCGGCACCACCGAGGGCCGTGTGTTTTCCCGGCAGCTGGCGGAGCTGGGGGCGGAAGTGCTGGTCAGCGTGGCGACTCCTCTTGGAGCTGAGGAGCAGGGCAGCACTCCGGGCCTGACCGTCCGCTGCGGGCGGCTGGAACCGGCGAAAATGACTGCTCTTTTGCAGGGGGCGGACCTCTGCGTGGATGCGACCCACCCTTATGCTGTGGAAGCAACCAAAAATATCCGCTTGGCTTGTGCAGCAGCCGGGGTGGAGTATCGCCGCCTGCTGCGGGCGCAAAGCCCGCTGCCGGAGGGAAGCGTCTGCGTGGATGATGCAGCATCTGCGGTAAAATACTTCGCAGATACGTCCGGGAATATCCTGCTTGCCACCGGGGCGAAGGAACTGCCCGTCTTTGCAGCACTGCGGCCGGAGCGGCTTTTCCCCCGGGTGCTGCCCACGGCAGAGGGAATTGCCGCCTGCGAGGCTGCGGATATTCCCCACAAAAATATCATCGCCATGCAGGGGCCTTTTTCAAAGGAACTGAACCTTGCCTTGATGAGACAATTTAACATCCGTTATCTGGTCACCAAAGACGGTGGTGCGGCAGGCGGCTTTGCGGAAAAAGCAGAGGCCGCTCAGGAAGCGGGGGTGCAGCTGGTGGTGATCCGCCGCCCGGCGGAAGCGGGAGAGACCGCTGAAACCATCCTGACACGATGCAGGGAGATGCTGAAATGATCACATTGGTCGGAATGGGCGCAGGAACGCCTGAAACCTTGACGCAGCAGGGGCTGGAAGCCCTGAAGAAGGCAGAGTTGATCCTCGGCGCAAAGCGTCTGCTGGAAGCTCTGCCGGAAGGATGCACCTCAAACCGGAGAGCTCTGTATCAGCCGGAAGAGATCCTTTCTGTACTGGCGGAGTCGCCGGAGACAGAAGTGGTCCTTGTTTACAGCGGCGACACCGGATTTTACTCCGGTGCATCAAAACTCCTGCCCATGCTCCGGGCATTTGGGCTCCAAAGCCGGGTCATTCCCGGGATTTCCAGTGTGCAGCTCCTCTCTGCGGCCATTGGAAGGCCCTGGCAGGATTGGAAACTGGTGTCGGCCCACGGCTGTGTCTGTGACCCGGTGACGGTTTGCCGGAGCCATAAAACTGTTTTTTTCCTGACCGGCGGGGCCGAGACACCTTCCACCCTCTGCCAGAAACTTGCAGAGGCCGGGTTGGGAGAGCTTCACGCACTGGTGGGTGAAAATCTTGGCACAAAAAGTGAAAAAATTATCTTTGGCATGGCAAGAGAGCTGGCAGAAAAGAACTTTGCTTCCCTGAGCGTCCTGCTGGTGGAGCAGTTGGAACCGCCGAAGCAGCTTCGCCGTGCTCCGGGCCTGCCGGACGAAGCCTTTATCCGGGGCAAAGTGCCCATGACCAAACAGGAAGTGCGGGCGGCTGTGCTGGCAAAGCTGGCAGTCCGTCCGGGTGATGTCCTCTGGGATGTAGGGGCCGGAACCGGAAGCGTCAGTGTAGAGCTTGCATTGGCGGCTCCCGAGGGGCAGGTCTACGCCGTGGAATGCAAGGAAGAGGCCTGTGAACTTATTGCGGCCAACCGGGAGAAATTCGGGGCCGCAAATCTGCACCTCATCCCGGGGCGGGCTCCGGATGCACTGCAGGGCCTCCCGGTTCCGGATGCCGTGTTTATAGGCGGTACAAAAGGGGAGATGGCGGCGGTTCTGGACATTGCATTGCAAAAAAATCCGGAAGTCCGGCTCTGCATCTCGGCCATTGCGCTGGAAACATTGAGTGCGGCTCTTGCGGCCCTGACAGCGCATGGGCTGACCGCTGAGGTGACCCAGATTGCCGTCAGCCGAACGAAAACGATGGGGGCTTACCATATGCTGACCGCCAACAATCCGGTGTTTCTGATCACCCGGGCAGCAGAATAAAGGAGACATCATGATCCAGATGCTCATTGCTGCCCCGGGCTCGGGCAGCGGAAAAACAACGGCAGTGTGTGCATTGCTTGCGGCATTGCAGCGAAAGGGGAAAACACCCTGTGCCTTTAAGTGCGGGCCGGATTATATCGACCCCATGTTTCATCGTTCCGTGCTGGGGGTGGAAAGCCACAACCTTGACCTCTTTTTCTCCACGCCGGAGACGGTGCAGCAGCTTTATGCCCGGGGCGCATCCGGCCACGGTGCAGCTGTCTGCGAAGGAGCCATGGGCTTCTATGACGGCCTTGGCGGTGTGACGGACAAGGCCAGCGGCTGGCAGTTGGCGGATACGCTGGGCCTGCCGGTGCTGCTGGTGGTCCGCCCAAAAGGCGTCAGCCTGACATTGGCGGCGCAGGTCAGGGGGATGCAGAGCTTCCGCAGCCCCAGCCATCTGGCGGGCATTTTGCTCAACGACTGTACGGAGCGGCTGTACCATCTGCTGGCCCCCATGCTGGAACAGGAGACCGGCCTGCCGGTGGTGGGATATCTGCCTCATCTGGAAAGCGCAGTGATCGAAAGCCGTCACCTCGGGCTCAAAACGGCGGGTGAGATCAAGGATCTGCAATCAAAAATTGCTATGCTGGCCGAAACCGCAGAGCAGACGATCGATTGGGAAAGGCTTAAAATTGTGTTTGATGTTCCGGCTCCGGTTCAGTCGGAAAAGCGGAAAACTGCGAAAAGCCGTGTTAAAATTGCTGTGGCCAAGGATGAGGCATTTTGCTTTACCTATGCGGAAACACTGGAAACTTTGGAATCCGCTGGGGCAGAGCTCTACTTTTTCAGTCCGCTGAAAGATGGGGACCTCCCGGATGCAGTCGATGGGCTTTACCTTCCGGGGGGCTACCCGGAACTTCATGCAAAGGTCCTCAGTGAGAACGAAGGGATGCGGTCCGCCATCCGGCAGGCGGTGGAAAACGGCCTGCCCACCGTAGCAGAATGCGGCGGCTTTTTGTATCTGGGGCAGTCCCTTGAGGACGGTGAGGGCCGCAGCTGGCCCATGGTAGGAGCTCTGCCGGGGCAGGGAATCAAAGTCGGGCGGCTGGTGCGGTTTGGCTATGCGGAGCTGACGGCCAAAGCAGACAGTATGCTCTTTAAAAAAGGGGAGACGCTGCCGGTGCACGAGTTCCACCATTGGGATTCTACTGAGAACGGTACGGCGTTTGAAGCGCAAAAATCCAACGGAAGCTGCTGGCAGTGCGGCTTTGCAAACGAGAATTTCTATGCGGGCTTCCCGCATTTGTATTGGGCGGGCACACCCCTGCCGGAGCGGTTCACCGCAGCGGCAGAAAAATATCACAGGAGAAAAAACAGATGACGGAACCGGAACTGAGACAGCTTTTGCAGACCATCACCCCGCCGGATGAAGCGGCCCGGGCGGCGGCTCATGCCCATTGGGCGGGACTGGCCAAACCGCTGGGCGGGCTGGGGCAGCTGGAAACCATGCTGGAGGAGGCCGCAGCCCTGACTGAGACCGAACAACTGGAATTTTCCCGCCGTGCCGTGCTGGTGCTCTGTGCGGACAACGGCGTGGTGGCACAGGGGGTCAGCCAGACTGACAGCAGCGTGACCCGGGCGGTGGCGCAGAATCTTGCAGCCCGGCGTACCAGTGTCTGCCAGATGGCAAAAGCGGCCCGGTGCGAAGTGCTGCCGGTGGATATGGGAATGGCCGGGGAGCCGGTACCGGGTGTTCTGAACAGCCGGATTGCCGCAGGCACCCGGGACTTTACGGAAGGCCCTGCGATGACCCGGGCCGAGGCGGTGGAAGCCATCGGAAAGGGTATTGCACTGGTCCGGGCCGAGAAAGCCCGGGGCGTGCAGCTGCTTGCCACCGGCGAAATGGGCATCGGCAACACCACCACGTCCAGCGCAGTGGCGGCGGTGCTGCTGGGCCAGCCCATTGAAACCATGACCGGCCGGGGAGCCGGCCTCTCGGACGAGGGCCTTGCCCGGAAGATCGATGCCATCCGGCGTGGGATCGAAAAAAATCAGCCGGACCCGGCAGATGCACTGGATGTGTTGAGCAAGCTGGGCGGGTATGATATCGCCGGGCTCTGCGGCGTTTTCCTCGGCGGTGCGCTGGAAAAGCTGCCGGTGCTGATGGATGGCTTCATCAGCGGGGTGGCGGCACTCTGCGCAGTCCGGCTCTGCCCGGCGGCAGAAAAGGCCGTATTTGCAAGCCACTGTTCTACCGAACCGGCGGCAAAGCTGGTGCTGGAGGCCCTGAACAAAAAAGCCCTCATCACGGCGGGGCTTCACTTGGGCGAGGGCACCGGGGCGGTAGCAAGTCTGCCACTCTGGGATATGGCTCTTGCGGTCTATAACAACTGCTATTCCTTCACGGAGGGCGGCATTACGCCGTACACCCCTCAATGCTGACACTGGTCATCGGCGGCGCAGCCAGCGGCAAAAGTGAGTATGCCGAACGCCTTGTGCTGGAAAGCGGCCTGCCTCGGTATTACCTTGCTACCATGCAGGTATGGGATGCCGAGTGCGCTGCCCGGGTGGAAAAGCATCGGAAAATGCGGGCGGAAAAACAATTTGAGACCGTGGAATGTCCGCTGCATCTCGAACAGGTGCGTCTGCCCGGGAGGGGCGTGGCCCTGCTGGAAGATCTGGGCAATCTGGCGGCAAATGAGCTCTATGACCCTGCCGGAGCCGGGGAAAACGCTCTTGCAGCTCTTCTTTCCGGGATTGATGCCATAGAACGTCAGTGCAGGCGGCTCATCGTCGTCTCAAATGAAGTGTTCCGGGGTGGTGCAGAATATGCCGGTGATACGGAAGTTTATTTGAAGCTGCTGGCCCGGGCTCACAATGCGCTGGCCGCCCGGGCGGATGAAGTGGTCCGGGTGGTCTGCGGGGTCCCGGTCTATTACAAAGGAGGAAGCAGTCAATGACCGTTTTGCAGACCATTGCAGTGGCGTTTGCTATGTTTTCGGCTTTGCCGGTGCCGCAGTTTGACTGGAACGAAAAGAATATGCGGTACGCCCTCTGTGCTTTCCCCCTCATCGGGGCGGTCATCGGCGGGGCGTGGTGCCTCTGTGGAGTTCTGCCCCTGCCTGCTATGGCAAAGGCGGCGGGATTCTGCCTTCTGCCGGTCTGGGTCACCGGAGGCATCCATCTGGACGGCTATGCCGACACCTGCGATGCCCTTTCCAGTTACGGCGACCGGGAAAAGAAGCTGGAAATTTTAAAAGACCCCCATTGCGGGGCCTTTGCAGTTATCCGGCTGTGCAGCTATTTCGTGGCCTATTTTGCGCTCTGTGCCTGCCTGACCTTTACCCCCCGGGCGGGGCTGCTTTGGACGCTGGCTCTGGTGCTGGAACGGAGCCTTTCGGGACTGGCGGTGGCGTCTTTTCCCATGGCGAAAAACACCGGCCTTGCCCATACTTTTGCCACAGCGGCGGACCGGAAGAAGGTTCGGAATATACTCATCGCAGCAGCAGTGGTGCTGTCCCTTGGGCTGGTGCTGCTGGGTGGCGGTGCGCTGGCGGGGGTGGCGCTGCTGGTCTTTTTGCGGTATCATAAGGTGGCAGTGCGGCAGTTTGGTGGCATCACCGGAGATCTGGCCGGATGGTTTTTGCAGAAAGCGGAACTCTGGATGCTGGCGGCACTGGCGGCCTGTCAATGGGGAGGATGGCTATGATCTTTATCACCGGGCCGCTTTACAGCGGCAAACGGACCTTTGCAAAAAAAATTGCGCCAAAAGAAAAAATTTTCACCGAAGCACAGGAACTGGCAGCGGATGCAGACGATTTGAATGTTCTTGCTGACCGGCTGGCAGAATACGACGTAGTAACGGCGACCGAGGTGGGCGGCGGCGTGGTCCCTATGGACCCGGCACAGCGCACCGCCCGGGAAGCCGCCGGACGGCTGGCCTGCCTGTTGGCGGGCCGGGCGGACTGTGTGGTGGAAATGTTCTGCGGCCTGCCCCGAATCTTGAAAGGAGAATTACCTCAATGTTGATTTATCTGCTCCGTCACGGAATGACGGAATACAATGCCCAGAAACGTTATCAGGGCCAGCGGGATATCCCCCTCTCGGAAGAGGGCCGTGCCCAGCTGGTTCAGGCGGATTTTTCGCCGGAAGTTGTCTATATCACCCCTCTTCAGCGCACCCGTCAGACGGCGGAGATCGTATTTCCCGGGGCAAAGCTTATCCCGGTGGATGGGCTGAAGGAGATGTGCTTTGGCAGCTTTGAGGGCCGGAATTTTGTTGAGATGGAGAACGACCCGGATTATCAGGCATGGGTCAAGGCCAACTGCACCAGCACCTGCCCTGATGGAGAGCGGAAGCAGGACTTTTCGGATCGGGTCTGCAAGGCGTTTTCAGCCCTTGTGGACAAGGCTCTTGCGGATGGGGAAGAACGGCTGGTCATTCTGGCCCACGGAGGTACCCAGATGGCAGTGCTGGAACGGTACGGCCGGCCCAAGAAAAATTACTACGAGTGGTGCGGCCCCAATGCAGGCGGCTATATTCTGGACGCAAGCCATTGGACAGACAAAAAAGAGCTGACCGTCGTAAAAACTGTCCAGTATGTCAAGGGGGCAGAATGTTGATCGCCGGTGCAGTGCTGGGCGGCTTTGTGCTGGACTGCATTTTCGGCGACCCGGTGTGGCTGACCCACCCGGTGGTCATCATGGGAAAGGCAATCTCCCAGCTGGAAAAGTTTCTCCGCCGCCATCTGCCCCAAACTCCCCATGGGGAGCTGCTGGGCGGTGCGGTGTTGGCTTTCTGCCTGCCGGCGGGGACCCTGCTGTTCACAAGCCTTGTCTGCTTTGCGGCAGCAAAGATCTCGCTCTGGCTGGGGCTGGCTGTCCAGATGTTCTGGTGTGGGCAGGCACTGGCGGCCAAGGGGCTTGCGCAGGAAAGCAAAAATGTTTACCGGGAATTGGTAAAGCCTGACCTGCCCGCCGCACGAAAGGCTGTGAGCCGCATCGTGGGCCGGGATACGCAGGAGCTGACCATGGAGGGCGTGACCAAGGCGGCGGTAGAGACTGTGGCCGAAAATGCCAGCGACGGCGTCATTGCGCCGCTGTTTTATATGCTGCTGGGCGGGGCCCCGCTGGCGTTGACCTATAAAGCCATCAACACCATGGATAGTATGGTGGGCTACAAAAATGAGAAATACCTTTATTTTGGCCGTGCGGCGGCAAAGCTGGACGATATTGCAAACTATATTCCCAGTCGTCTGGCGGCGTTGCTCTGGGTCGCAGCCGCAGCCCTGACCGGAAACAGCGCAAAAGGTGCGTGGAAGATCTGGCGGCGGGACCGGCGCAATCATGCCAGCCCGAACAGTGCCCAGACCGAAAGTGCCTGTGCCGGTGCACTGGGGGTCCAGCTGGCCGGGCCGGCCTATTATTTCGGAGAATACTACCCCAAACCCACAATTGGCGACCCACTGCGGCCCATTGAGCCGAAGGATATCCTCCGGGCAAACCGGATGATGTACACGGAAAGCCTGCTGGCGGTGGCGGTGGGTGTGGCGGTCCGGATCATATTGTAAGGAGATTTTCAGATGCAGTTGGTACATGGGGGAGATTGGGCTGGATACCGGGCGGAATACGGCCACGATGCGCTGGATTTTTCTGCCAATGTCAGTCCGCTGGGCCTGCCGGAAGGGGTGGCGCAGGCGATCACTGAAAGCCTGAAAACGGCGGACCGTTACCCGGATCCGCTCTGTCGGGCCCTGCGGGAGAAACTGACCGCAGCCGAGGGTGTCCCGGCAGAACAGATCCTCTGCGGCAACGGTGCGGCAGACCTTATTTTCCGGCTGGTATGGGCGGTAAAGCCCCATCAGGCTCTGCTCCCGGCTCCCACTTTTGCAGAATATGCTGCTGCCCTCGAGACAGCAGGATGCAAAGTAAAACGCTATTATATTTCGGAACAACGTGATTTCGCTGTAGACGATGGATATGTGGATGCCATTGTTCCGGGAATGGATATGGTGTTTCTCTGTCAGCCCAACAACCCCACCGGCCAGCTGGCCGGGCCGGAACTGGTGCGGAAAATTTTTACCCGCTGCCGGGAAGTGGGAGCATTGCTGGTAGTGGACGAGTGCTTTCTGGACTTTCTGCCGGAAGGCGAAAGCCTGAGCGCAAAACCGCTGCTGGCCGAGGGCGGCGGACTGGTCATCCTCAAAGCATTTACCAAGCTCTACGGTATGGCAGGGGTCCGGCTGGGCTATTGTCTCTGCGGCGACCGGGTGCTTCTGGACCGGATGGCAGCAGCAGGCCAGCCTTGGGCGGTGTCCGGTCTTGCACAGGCCGCAGGCATTGCGGCACTGGACGAGACAGAATATGTTGCTGCCGTGCGGAATTTGATCGAGGCCGAGCGGCCGAAAATGACCGCCGGCCTGCGGGCGTTGGGCCTGCGGGTGGTGGAAGGAAGAGCCAACTATCTGCTCTTCCGGGCAGACGAGACGCTGGGCGAGACGCTCCGGGAAAAGGGCGTTGTGCTGCGCAGCTGCGGCAATTATCCGGGGCTGGACGGCAGCTGGTATCGCACCGCAGTGCGGACAGCTGCTGAAAATGAACGTCTGCTGAAAATTTTAGGGGAGGTGCTGGGATGAATCAGACCCCAAAAGCGAAATGCATCATGGTGCAGGGAACCATGAGCGGGGCGGGCAAAAGCCTGCTCTGTGCCGCACTCTGCCGCATTTTTGCACAGGATGGCTACCGTGTGGCCCCATTTAAAAGTCAGAACATGGCTCTGAACAGTTTTGTTACCCGGGACGGCTTGGAAATGGGCCGGGCGCAGGTGGTGCAGGCGCAGGCGGCGGGGGCAGAGCCGGATGCCCGGATGAACCCCATCCTCCTCAAGCCCAGCAGCGATGTGGGCAGTCAGGTCATCGTCAACGGAAAAGTCCGGGGGCAGATGCCCGCTGCTGCCTATTTCCGGATGAAAAAACAGCTCATCCCCGATATTTTGGCAGCCTACAACAGCCTTGCCGCTGAGAATGATATCATCGTGATTGAGGGAGCAGGGAGCCCGGCAGAGATCAACTTGAAATCGGATGATATCGTTAACATGGGCCTTGCCAAGCTGGTGAATGCGCCGGTGCTGCTGGCGGGCGATATCGACCGGGGCGGCGTGTTTGCGCAGCTGTACGGCACGGTGGAGCTGCTGGAACCTGAGGAGCGGGCCCGCATCAAGGGTTTGGTGATCAATAAATTCCGGGGTGATGTGGAAATCCTGCGCCCCGGCCTTGTAATGCTGGAAGAAAAAGTACACCTTCCGGTGCTGGGCGTGGTGCCCTACCTGAAAGTAGACATTGAGGACGAGGATTCGCTTTCCCAGCGGCTAGGCACGGAAAGCAGTGTGAAGCCGCTGGATATTGCCATCCTTCGCCTGCCGAGGGTCTCCAATTTCACCGATTTCATTCCGCTGGAACAGCACCCGCTGCTGGGGGTGCGGTATGTTCAAAATGTCCGGCAGCTGGGAACACCCGACCTTGTGATCCTGCCCGGCACCAAAAATACCGTGGAGGACCTGCTCTGGCTGCGGCAGTCGGGGCTGGAAGCGGCTGTTCTTAAGCTGGCTGCGGCAGGCACACCCATTCTGGGGGTCTGCGGCGGCTATCAGATGCTGGGGCGGACGCTGGATGACTCCGCAGGTACAGAAAGCGGCAGAGCACAGGTCGTGAGGGGGATGGGTCTGCTGCCCACCGAGACCGTTTTTACCGACACAAAGCACCAGACTCAGACCCGGGCAGCTGCCACGGCAGAGCCCTTTTCCGGGGCCCGGCTGGAGGGTTACGAGCTCCATACTGGGCGCACGATGGTGGAAGGCGAATCTTTCTGCTGCACTGACGCTGGAGAGCCGGAAGGCTGCATTGCCGGAAACGTCTTTGGCACCTACCTCCACGGTCTGTTTGACACCGGAGAACTGACGGCAAAGCTGACCGACCTTCTTTGCCGCAGAAAGGGCATTGACCCGGCAAATGTTAATCTCGTCCCGATGGAGCAGTACCGGCAGCAGCAGTTTGACCTGCTGGCCGATGGAGTTCGAAACGCACTGGATATGGAAGCAATCTACCGTGCCATGGGCATTGAGAGAGGGGAGAGGACCGTATGACACCGCAGCATCATCTGCCCGCCGATATTGAGCGTACCAGTATGAACATCATCACCGCTGAGCTGGAAAAGCTTGGCCTGACCCCGCCGCCGGAAAATGCGGCAGTAGTCAAGCGGGTGGTTCATACCACGGCGGATTTTGATTACGCAAAGAATCTTCGTTTTACGCCCGGGGCAGTGGAGGCAGGCATTGCCGCCTTGCGGGAGGGAACGGTCCTTGTTACCGATACCAACATGACCCTTGCGGGCATCACAAAACCGGGGCTTTCCAAGCTGGGGTGCAGCGCAGTCTGCTATATGGCAGACCCGGAGGTGGCGGCTCTGGCCCGGGAGACCGGGACCACCCGGGCGGTAGCCTCCATGCACCGTGCCGCCGCAGAGCACCCTAAGGCGATTCTTGCGGTGGGCAATGCGCCTACGGCTCTGCTGACCATTGCAGAGGAAATTGAAGCGGGACTCCGCCCGGCCCTTGTCATCGGCGTGCCGGTGGGCTTTGTGAATGTGGTGGAAAGCAAGGAACGGCTGTTTGCTGTCTGTGAGAAATACGGAGTACCTGCCATCGTGGCTATGGGCCGGAAGGGCGGCAGCACAGTAGCAGCGGCTATCTGCAATGCGCTGCTGTACTCCGCATCGGAAATGCTGGACCCCTCAGCCCGGGGCTGGAAATAAATCAAAAACAGTGGGCGGCGGTTGCCACCCGGTACATACACCCAACACACCAAATTAGCGTTCATACAGTCAATGCGCTGCAAAGGCAAAACATTCACATACCATAGATTTATTCACTTTGTCATCTCCAAAGGTTTCAGCGCACTCTTGCGGTATTGCAGGGGGCTTTGCCCGGTCGCTTTTGCAAACCGGGTGGAAAAGTTGCTGGCATCGCCAAAGCCAACTTCCTGTGCGATCTCGGTAACGCGGTGATCGGTAAGGACCAGCAACTCTTTGGCCTGTGTGATACGGAAGTTAACAAGATAGTTGTAAGGCGTTGTGCCCATATACCGCCGGAATAGTCGTAAGAAGTAACTTTTGCTCATGTGGGCATCGGTCAGCAGGTCGGCAAGGGAAAGCTCTTTCTGGTAATTCTTGCGCAGGGTTTCCGCAGCCTGCAAAATCATCTGTCGGGTGCTGGTAGCTTCTGTCAGTGAGAGAACGCTTTGTACACAAAGTGCAAGCATCCCATGCAGAGCCAGCCCGGTCTGCACCATGCTGTCCACAGTACCACATTCCATTTGTCCTAAAACAGTTTCAAACAATTCCTGCATTTTGGCCCCGGTGAGCTGCACCGGGGTCAATTTTTTATCCGGCAGAAGAATGGATTCCATTGCGGCGACCCCTGCACCATCCAGATGCACCCAATAATGATGCCAGCAGCTTTGCCCCGGTGCGGTGCAGTAGCTTTGCGGTGTACGGCAATTGAGGAGCAATGCTTGCCCTGCTCCCAGCACCACACGATTCCCGTTCTGTTCAATCAGCCCTGCCCCACGCAGGGTGTAGAACAACAGATAGCTCTCTTTGTCGGTGCGTGCCGTGGAAAAATGCTGCTGGGCGTAGAACACCCCCGCCTCGGTGCAGTAATAGGGCTGCGCCAGCTCTGCTTCGCTGGGCGTGGTACGTTTCCAGATACTTTCCAAAGTCACATCCATATTATATGTAAGCATCACACTGTCCCCTTTCTGTTTTCAGTATACCTTGTTCCATAGCTCTGTACAAGAGTAGACTTTTCACAAAAAATGCGTCACCTTTGCCGATGGAATCGACTTCTTTTGGCCGCTATACTGGTAGCAGTCAAAGCCACACAGGAGGCGCATTATGCAAAAAAACTATCTTGCCATCGACATTGGTGCATCCAGCGGGCGGCACATCGTCGGATGGATGGAGAACGGCGTTCTCCGCACCGAGGAAGTGTATCGATTCCCGAACAGCGTCCAGCGGGTGAATGGCCATCTGGAATGGGACATCGACAGCCTGTTTG